>JBOHEL010000296.1:0-6460 GCA_050700995.1 Sciscionella sp.
GTTGGTGAGTGAGGGCACGACGCTGGTGCCAGGGATCGTGGGCTCGGCGTTCATGGACGCGCTGGACTTGTTCCCCGCGGCGGGGATCCGGTTCCTGCCGGTGGCACACGAGCAGAACGCCGTGCACTTGGCCGATGGGTACGCGCGAGTGACCGGTCGCCCGTCCGTGGTGGCAGCACAGAACGGCCCGGGGATCACGAACTTCGTGACCGCTGTGGCCGCCGCGTATTGGGCACACACACCGATGGTGGTCTGACCCCGTCCGCGGGCTCCTCGGATGTCGGGCTAGGTGGGTGCCAGGAAACCGAGCAGCTGCCGATCTTTTCGAAGATCACGAAGTGGCAGGTGCAGGTGAACCGGCCCGACCGAATGGCCGAACTGGTGCGCCGCGCCTTCTATGTCGCCAAGGCGGAGCAAGGCCCGGTACAGATCGACATCCCACGGGACTATTTCTACGGGGAGAGCGAGTTCGACATCTTCCCGTCGGCAGAGGTGCGTCGCGGTGTCGGCGACCCGGAATCGGTGCGCGAGGCCGCTCGGTTGCTCGCTGCCGCCCGTGCCCCGCTCGTCGTGGCGGGCGGCGGGGTCGTCGCCGCCGGTGCGGTGGCCGAGACCTGGGCGCTCGCCGAGTACCTCACAGCCCCGGTGGCGAACTCCTACCTACACAACGACTCCTTCCCCGCCTCCCATCACTTGGCAGTGGGACCGCTCGGCTATCAGGGGTCGAAGGCCGCGATGAACCTCATCGCGGACGCCGATGTGGTGCTGGCGTTGGGTTGTCGTCTCAACCCGTTCGGCACGTTGCCGCAGCACGGCATCGACTACTGGCCGCGGCAGGCCACGATCATCCAGATCGACGCAGACGCCCGCCGGTTGGGGCCGACCAAGAAGGTGCAACTGGGGATCTGTGCCGACGCGAAAGTAGCGGCCGAGGGCCTGGTGCGGCTGCTACGGGCCGTCCACGGCGAGCGCGGAAGTCCGGCGAGCCGATCAGCCCGCGTCGAGCGCTGCGCCTGATCCGGGATGTGCTCCCCACCGAGGCGATCGTGTCCACCGACATCGGCAATATCTGCTCGGTGGCGAACTCTGACCTGCATTTCGAACAACCCGCAGTTTCCTGGCGGCGATGACGTTCGACAACTGTGGCTACGCCTACCCCACCGCGCTGGGCGCGAAGCTGGCCGCACCGGACCGCCCCGTGCTCGCCTACGTCGGGGACGGGGCGTGGGGCATGAGCCTGGCCGAGGTCATGACCGCCGTCCGGCACGACATTCCCGCCGTAGCCGTGGTGTGGAAGCGCATGCCATGACTGACTTCGTTCCACCCGCCATTACCGGCAGATCCGCTGAATGCGAGCCTGTCCGGCCTCCGCTGGACGAGTTGGCGGCCAGCTGGCGCGATCGGGTTCGCGGCAAGCGGATCCGCGTCGCACTCACTGACGGAGACGACCCACGTGCCGTGCGCGCCGCAGTGCGCCTCCACGACGACAATGTGATCGTCCCTTACCTTGGCGGGCACACCGAACAGATCCGGGCGCGGGCCACCGCTCACGGCGGCCCGCTGCCACGATCACTGCGCGTGCTTGACGTCGGAACCATCGCCCGCGATCCGCATGTCGCGCAGACGCTAGGTGTGGCGCGGCGCGTTCCGGCCGAAGGGGACACGCTGGGCACGCTCGCAAGCGATCCGCTCTATCTCGCGGTGGCCCTACTGCACCTCGGAAGAATCGACGCGTGCGTGGCCGTTGCCACGCGCCCTACCGCCGACGTGCTGCGGGCCGGGCTGCGCGTCCTCGGTCGCCACACCGGCATTCACACCGTCTCCAGCTGCATGCTCATGCGACTGACAGGCGGGCGCCTGCTCGGCTTCGGTGACTGCGCAGTCCTCCCCGAACCGGCACCGGACCACCTGGCCGACGTCGCCATCGCCACGGCAGGCACGTTTCACACCCTCACCGGCGAGCGACCGGCCGTGGCGATGCTCTCCTTCAGTACGGCAGGCAGTGCCCAGCACCCCGCCGTGGACAAAGTCCGCGCGGCCACCGCGTTGGCGCGCGAACGCGCCCCACAGCTGAATGTGGAGGGCGAACTGCAATTCGATGCCGCCTTCGACCCCATCATCGGCCAGCGCAAGGCACCTGGGTCACCGGTAGCGGGACGCGCGAACATATTCATCTTTCCGAACCTCGACGCAGGCAACATCGCCTACAAGATCGCCGAACGGCTGGCAGGGGCGAGGGCCATCGGCCCCATCCTGCAAGGCATCGCAGCACCTCCCAACGACCTCTCCCGGGGTTGCACCACCGACGACATCCAGACCATGGCGCTGGTCAGCGCCGTGCAGGCGACTAAACCTGGTAGCCTGCCGGGAGTGTGGTGGCAACCGCGTCGGCCGCTTCGATGATGAGCGGGCCTAGTTCGGCGATCCGCTCGTCCGGCATCCGGATGTTCGGACCCTGCACGGCCAGCGCCGCTGTGGGGGCACCATCCGTGGCGAAAACCGGAGCGGCGACGCCACAGACGCCGGGGACCCGCTCCGCCCTGTTGATGCTGAACCGGCGTTCCCGGATCTCCTCGAGATCGCGCAAGAGGTCCCTCGGTGAGGTGAGCGTCGTTGGTGTCAGCCGCTTGAGCTCGCCGAGCCGAGCAACCTCGACGTGCAGATCGTCGGCGAATGCGAGCATCGCCTTCCCAGTGCTGGTGCAGTACAGCGGGATCCGGGTTCCGGCGGGTTGGGCGAACCGCAGTGGCTGCTGGGATTCCACCCGCAACACCACCAATGCTCGATCACCGTCGCGCACCACCAGATTGACCGACTCACCGGTGACCTCCGCGAGCTGTTCGAGTATCGGCATGGCCTCGTCGAAGCCGAGGGTGTGCCCCGCCGCGCGGCCAAGCAGGAATGCCTCACGTCCCAACCGGTAGCGCTCGGTCTGCGTGTTCTGCACGACGTATCCTGCGGCGACCAGGGCGCGCACGATGCGGTGGGCGGTGCTCGCATGCAGTTCCACGGTGCGCGCGATCTCGGTGACCCCCACATCGCCGTCGGCGTCTCGCAGTACGCGCAGCACGGATAACGCCCTAGCGATTGTCTGCGTGCCTGCCACCGTGTTGTTCGCGGGCAGCGGCGATGCTGGGTGTCGCGTTGTGCTCGAACCGTCACCGTTCCACATGTTGAACGCAATCTATCAATTTCCTTACGATTGCGCCACGACCGGCGCCGAGCGGGTTCGCCGCGCAGCGGCCGCTGTGTCAGCGTTCGGTCGAAGCCTGCGCGCCGGTGGGGACGACTCTCAGGTCCCGCAGCGCACCCGCGACCTGGCCAGGGAGGTCGATCACCGTAGCGCCCGCGACGGTGAGGGCCCGCATCTTGGAGTCGCCGCTACCGCGGTCACCGGTGACGATGGCCCCGGCATGGCCCATGCGGCGACCCGGTGGTGCACTACGCCCGGCGATGAACGCGACGACTGGTTTGCTCATGCCGGAGACGTACTCTGCCGCGTCCTCTTCCATCGTCCCGCCGATCTCACCGACCAGCACGATCGCTTCGGTGCGGGGGTCGGCGTCCAGGGTGCGCACCGCGTCCAGGGCGGTGGTGCCGAGGATGGGGTCACCACCGATCCCGATGAACGCCGATTGCCCGTATCCCCCATCCACCACATTGAGCGCGATCAGCGTGCCAAGGCTGCCGCTACGGGAGATGACTCCGATGCTGCCGCGAGCGAAGATGTGCTTGGCGAAGGCAGGCATGATGCCCACAGCGGCCTGCCCTGGCACCACGAGGCCCGCGGTGTTCGGTCCGAGCACTCCGGCGCCGTGGTCGCGTGCTTCGGCAAGCACCTCCATCACATCGTGGTAAGGCACATGTTCGGTGAGGATCACCAGCTTGCGCACGCCCGCGTGGATCGCGTCCAGCGCAGCGACCCTGACGGCCAGTGGGGGTACGAACAGCACGCTCACGTCAAGGGAGTGCTGCCGCGCCGCGTCGGCCACCGAGTCGTAGACCGGTAGCTCGGCGACGGTGCTCCCGCCCTTACCCGGGCTTGCGCCCGCCACGATCCTGGTGCCGCATTCGGCCATCCGTTCGGTCCAAAACGAGCCTTGCTTCCCGGTGATCCCCTGCACGATCACCGCGTCATCCGCCGTTACCAACATCAGCCGACCCCCCGTTCCTGCGCGCCGCGCGCTGCGGCGACCGCGGCTTGCACCGCGTCCTCCATTCGCTGGTACGGCTCGACTTTCAGGCGGTCGCGGACGAGCTCGACGGCATCGCTCTCACCCGTGCCATGAATGGAGAAGAAGACCGGGATGTCCGGCCGAAGCTCGTCCAGCGCGGCGACCACACCGCGTGTCATCACGTCGGTGCGGGCGAACGCGCCGCAGAAGTTCACCAGCAGGCTGCGCACCTTCGGGTTGTTCAGCAGCAGGCGTAGCGCCGGGGTGGCCTTCGTGTAGGCGTCGCCACCGATCTCCAGGAAATCGGCCGCCTGCCCGCCGTAGTGGGTGATCGCGTCCAGCGTGGTCATGGTCAGCCCCGCGCCGTTGGCCAGCACACCGACGTCGCCGTCGAGTTCGATGAGCTGCAGTCCGAGCCTGCGAGCCTCGTGCTCCAGGGTGGTCTCGTTCGCCCGCTGCTCACCCCCCAGAGCGGCCACCAGGTCATGGTGGCGCGCCAGGGCACCGGGATCGAGTGACAACTTGACATCGAGTGCTACTGCCGAGGACTCGTCGGTGAGCGCCAACGGGTTCACCTCCACCAGGTCCGCGTCCACCTTGCGGTAGAGGGCATACAATCCGACCAGCACGGCGGCTACCCGCCGTTGGGCCTGCTGGTTCAGATCGGTGCAGGTCAGCAGATCCTCCGCGTCGGCGGCACGCAGGCCCGCCCGGATGTCCACGGCAAGGCGCAGCACCTTCTCGGGGCTCGCCGCGTTGACCTCCTCTATGTCCATGCCACCTTCCGTGGAGAACAGCACAAGCGGGCAACCGCTGGCCGCATCGTTGAATACTGCGGCATAAAGTTCGCGCGCGATCGGCACGGCGCGTTCGACAAGGACCTCGGCTACCGGGAATCCACTGACGGCCGACCCGAGCAGTCCGGCTGCGGCCTGCTGCGCTTGTGCCGGGGTATCGACGAAACGGACCGCGCCGGATCTACCTCGCTTTCCCACTGGGATCTGGGCTTTGAGCACGACCCTTCCGCCCAGCGTCGACGCGATCGCGGCTGCCTCGCCTGCTTCGGTGACAACCGCCCCGTCCGGGATCCGCACCCCCACCTCGGACAGCAACCGCTTGCCCTGATGCTCCACTAGCTTCATCGTTTACCGCCCGTAGGTGTCGAAGTAGCGGCCCCACAACTCTTGCTCGGTGGGAACCCGCGGGGCGATCACCCTGGCGAGGCGGGTGATGTTCAGGAAATGGCGGTAGGAAAGGTTGTCGCTGATGCTGTTGCCCGCCCACGTGCCCGCGCCCATCGTCAGCGTGAAGCCGAGCCCGTTGTTGAAGCCGCCGCCGGTGCCGAAACAGTGCGCCTGGTTTACCAGCACCCGGGCCACCCGCAACCTCTCGGCGACAACCCGGGCACGTTGCTCATCCCGGGTGTGGATGCCACAGGAGTGACCTGCTCCCTGGTAGTCGAGGAGCGCCTGGATGCGCTCCAGCGCAGCATCGAAATCGGTATAGCGATAGACCGTGAGGACGACGGAGAGCTTCTCTCCGGAGAATGGGTAATCGGGCCCGACCCCCTCCTCCTCGACCATGAAGAACTCCGCTGCCCGCGCTTGCGCGGAGTCCAACCCGGCGAGCGCCGCTATCTTTCCGGGGGATTGTGCGGTGATCGCGGCGGACAGCCCGCCCGCACTCCACATCACCCCTTGCAGCCTGGTCTTCTCCGCTGCGGTCAACAGGTATCCTCCCTGGGCGCGCAGTGCCTCCACGGCTTCGCCGTACACGGCGGAGTTGATATGCACGGAGTTCTCCGACGAACAGCTGGTCGCGTAGTCGAACACCTTGCTGCGCTTGATCTTTTCGGCGGCATCGACGAGGTCCGCATCAGCCTCGATGATCACCGGTGCGTTACCCGCACCGACTCCGATCGCGGGTGTGCCACTGCGGTAGGCTTGCCGCACATTGCGCTGCGAACCGGTGACGACCACGAGGTCGGCCTGGCGCATCAGCTCATTGGTCAGGGGTTTGCTCGGTTCCTCGACGAATTGCACGAGGTCGTGGGGGGCATCGACCTTGTCGAGTTGCTCGTGGATGTAACCGACCAGCAGCGCGCAGGTAGAGGCGCCCTTCGGTGATGGCGAGAGGACGATCGCATTGCGACCCTTGAGCGCCATCATGGTCTTGTTGGCAGGGGTCGCCGCCGGGTTGGTCGACGGGCACACCGCCGCCACCACACCGACCGGCTTGGCGTATTCGGTGATCCCGCTGCCAGCGTCCTCGCGAATGACCCCGAC
>JBOHEL010000297.1:0-6457 GCA_050700995.1 Sciscionella sp.
ACCTGGGCATCGACCGGATGCTGGGCTTGGTCAGTGAACTGGCCCGCGGGGACCGCTGGCACGCGCTCGCTCGCCTGACCCTGCGCGATGACCTCTACGCGTCGTTGCGCAAGATCACCCTGGACGCACTGCACACCGGTGACGTCGGGATCGACCCAGCGACCACGATCGCCGCGTGGGAGCGGCGCAACTCCGCCCGGCTGTCCCGGGCCAGGGCAACTCTCGATGAGATCTCCGACCCTGGAAACCTCGACCTGGCGACCCTGTCCGTCGCGGTTCGAGCGTTGGCGCGCTTATGAGACATGGTGGACATCCCCGAATACGCTGGCCAGTGAGGCGAGTTCGGTATCTCGGCTAAACGAGTAAGTTTGTCATCTGGCACCCAAACACCCATTGCACCGGGCTGGACCGCTAATTGGAACCATTTGCAGCTTCCGGTTGGCCCGCAGACCGCCAAATGGAACCTTTTCGCAGTCCAAGGACCTTAGGGGTCGGCTAATGGAACCATTTGCAGCCCGAGATCCCTACCCAACGATCTTGAAACGACCGTGGTAGTACGCCGGTGACCAGCACGCGGCTACCTTTGGTCACGGATTCAGTGACGCCCTCGGCGGCTTGATGCCCGACTGAACAGGGCAAAAACGTCGTCCCTGTGTCCACCCACCACCTGGTGACTGAGTCAAAACGGCGCAAGTTGTGGAACGTGTTCGATACTACGTACAGATGTGGGATGGACTCGGCTGGCCGAGCTGGGATCGCCTCGGCCTGACGGTGACACCCGATGGTCACCACCGCATCTGGCTTGACGAGCCTGACCGGTCAGGGTGCACGGCCGGTTGGTGACCTAATCTGGAGGAGCACCACGGTTTTGATCGAACGTTGGCGATCCTGCCCACCCAGGCGCAGCGGCAGGCACGGCAGTCCACGGGTGAGGGGTTGACCTCGCCGGAGCTATCCACACTGATGGCGCACCGCGGAGTTAGGCCGGATGGCTGATGTAAGCCAAGCGCCGACAGGTGACGATCAGAATCAACCAGGGCCGCGGTGGCAGCCTAGGACACTTATCCGAAACGAGTTGGCGCTCGTCTGACGTTAAGAGCTCACCATGACTATTGAACTTATTCCCCTCGGTACCGCAGACGTCAGGATTTCCGAACCAATCATGATGCCCGGCGGACCATTGGGTACCCGAGCGATCATCGAGATAACGTCTGCCGAGTACGCAGGAGAACGCCTTCGGGCCAAGCTGAAGGGAGTTGCGGCTGCCGACTGGGCGGTCGTCAGCCCGGCTGGAGTCGGTCTCATGGATGTGCGCGAGACCATTGAGACTGATGATGGAGCACTCATATATGTGTCATACGAGGGGCGGATCGACATCTCTGCTGGTCTCGAGGGCGCGACCGCGTACACAGCTCCCCGCTTTGAGACCGGCGACGAGCGCTACGCGTGGATCAACCGGATCCAGGCCGTTGCCAAGGGCATCATCAGCAAAGGTGTACTGCGATTCGAGATCTACGAAATGAGCTGAAGTTCCCGCGCATTCACCACCAGTACGCGTACCGGCGGAGGAGACGGCGCGTTTCATAGCACACTACACGAAAGAGATTGAGATGAATCAGATGGCGAAGCAACGACCACCGATGGCAGGCTTACACCACTTTTCTGCAACCGTAACCGACGTAACGGCTAGCGCATCCTGGTATCAGCGCGTACTAGGGCTTGAGCGCATCCCAGGTGAGTTTCCGCACTACGGCAACGAAGATGGCGGATATGCGCTGATCCTTGCTGATTTCGATTCCCGAATCCTCATCGTACTAGAGCATCATATAAAAAATGACGGCCAGCCGTTCGATGAAACCCGGACCGGCCTCGACCATATCAGCATTGCTGTACCGAGTCGATCAGATTTGGAAACCTGGACGGAATGGCTCGACAGCTTGGCCGTGCCGCACTCCGGAGTGACTGATATCGATGGCGCGCTGAAGTACTCGGCGCTGGTATTCCGCGATCCGGACAATATTCAGCTGGAGCTCTTCTTCATGGGCGGCTGACAAGCGACGAGGGCGATGTCGCGAGCAGACCGTACACAGGGAGGCGCTGCGATGCGACAATCGGCAACACGCGACCGGACGGGCTGGCCGCTGATGTGGGGAGAACCCCCAGTGGACGCAGGCGGCATCGAGCAGGCGACCTTCCAGCTGCCGGTCGGCACGGCGACGTTCATGCTGACCGGCGTCGTCGAGGGTTCGACGCGTTTGCGGGAGTCCGCGCGTGAGGCGATGAGTGCTGTCATCGCCCGTCACGATGAGCTGCTCGATGAGGCGGTATCACGGCATGGCGGGGTGCGGCGGTTGCAGCAGGACCACCCGACGAGCGTCGTGGCAGCGTTCACCCGCGCCTCGGATGCCGTGGCTGCCGCGCTGGACGTCCAGCGTGCCGTTCATTCCCAGGCATGGCCGCAAGAAGCATCGCTGAAACTGCGCATTGCCCTGCACACCGCAGAGGCTCAGCGGCGCGACGAGGGAAGTTACTTCGGTCAGGCGGTCAAGCGCTGCGCCCGGCTGTGCGGGGTCGCGCACGGCGGCCAGGTCGTGCTGTCCCGGACGACGCGCGACCTGGTCCTCGACCGGCTCCCCGAGCGCGCCGAGCTCGTTGACCTCGGTGTTCATCGGCTGCGCGACCTCGGGCGACCTGAGCATGTCTTCGGACTGGTGCACCCTGAGCTGCCCAGAGAGTTCCCCCCGCTGCGCTCGCTGGACTCGATGCCCAACAATCTGCCCGATGAACTGACCAGCTTCGTGGGGCGACAAGCTGAGCTGGCCCAGATCGGTGATTCGCTCGAGCGGGTGCGGCTGCTCACGTTGACCGGTGCTGGCGGCTGCGGCAAGACACGTCTCGCGCTGCAGGTAGCGGCTGACGCGTTGGACGGCCACCCCGATGGCGTGTGGTGGGTAGAACTTTCGCGGCTGGAAGACTCCGCACTGCTGGCGGCCGCCGTGATCGGGGCGATCGGCCTCAGTGAGGTGCGGGGTTGGTC
Organism: Sciscionella sp.; assembly: GCA_050700995.1. Lineage (GTDB taxonomy): Bacteria > Actinomycetota > Actinomycetes > Mycobacteriales > Pseudonocardiaceae > JBOHEL01. The sequence continues at coordinate 3,038 of JBOHEL010000297.1, forward strand.
ATTGCTGGACACGCTCGTCGAGCATCTGCGCGCCCGCCACGCGCTAGTCGTCCTGGACAACTGCGAGCATCTGCTGGCCGCCTGCGCGGATCTCACGGATGCCCTGCTACGTGCCTGCCCGTGGTTGACGATCCTCGCGACGAGCCGGGCACCGCTGGGGGTCCCCGGCGAGATCACCTGGCGGGTGCCGTCGATGTCGCTGCCCGCCGAGCTGCAACGCGAGCCGATCGAGGCACTGCGCCAGTCCGATGCGGTGTCGCTGTTCATTGACCGCGCCACGCAGGTGCGTGCCGATTTTGCGATCACCGCAGCCAACGCGCCGCCAGTGGCCCAGATCTGCCATGACCTCGACGGCATCCCACTTGCCATCGAGCTCGCCGCCGCGCGGGTGCGGATGCTCGCGCCCGAACAGATCGCCCGTGCCCTGAGCGACCGATTCCACCTGCTCACCGGCGGGTCCCGCACGGTGATGCCGCGCCACCAGACCCTGGAGGCTTCGATCGACTGGAGCTACGAGCTGCTGCGCGACGGTGAGCGAGCGCTGCTGCGGCGGTTGTCGGTGTTCGCCGGGGGCTGGACGCTCGATGCGACGGAGCAGGTGTGCCCAGGCGAGCGGATCGACCGCTACGCCGTGCTCGACCTGTTGACCGGCCTGGTGGACAAGTCCCTGGTCACCACAGATGAGCGGGGTTCCGAGGTGCGCTACGGCCTGCTGGAGACGGTCCGCCAGTACGCCGCGGCGCGGTTGGTCGACGCCGGAGAACTCGACGGCCTGCGCGAGCGCCACCTTTCCTACTACCTGGCACTGGCCGAGGCCGCTGAGCCACGAGTGCTCCGTGCCGGGCGAGACGATCCGGTCCTGGGCACCCTCGCGACCGAGCTGCCCAACCTGCGGGCGGCCCTGGAACGCGCGGCGGCGACCGATCCCGATGCGGCGCTGCGGCTGGTGAACGCACTGACCATGTTCTGGTTGTTCACCGGCCGCTATCAGGAGGGCCACGCTGCGTACACTCGCGCTCTTGACACCGCCGGCGAGCGGCTGACGCCACTGCGCGGGCGGGCGATAGCGGGCCGCGGCAGCCTCGGCCAGTACGGTGGTGCCTACCAGGCTGGCCATGGGTGGGCACAGGAAGCGCTGAAAATCGGCGAGGCCTGCGGGGACCCATGGACGCAGGGGCGAGCCTTACACACCCTCGGACTCATGACCTCCCTCGGTGACCCGGCCGGCGGACGGTCGTTGCTTGAGCAAAGTGTGCAGCTGGCCACTCAGGCTGGGGACCTCTGGTGCCGCATCGACGCTGCTCAATGCCTGTCGCTTGGCTGGATTATCCAGGACGAGTTCGACATCGCCCGCCCGGTGCTCGATGACATGTATGCGACCGCGACCCGTCTTGGCTACCAGTGGGGGTGCCCCTGGCATTGGCTATGCCTGGGGTGGGAAGCGATGTTCAAAGGCTGGCTCACCGAGGCGCGAGAGCTGCTCGCGCGTTCCATCGCTGCCAGCGGCGACGGTCTTCCGATCACGAACGGGTTCGCCAACGGCTTCATGACCTACGCACAACTGTCATGCGGCGATGTGGAGCTCGCGCATTCGGTCGCGAGCACTGCGTTGGAGCGTGTGCAGGAGACCGGCGTGGGCTTCGTCGTCGGCATGGCCAACCAGATGCTCGGCAGAACTGAGATGGCATTGGGCGAGCTTGCCGCGGCACGCGTCCACCTCGCGACCGCCGTCGACGTCGAGCGTCTCTCGGGGTTTATCTACATGCTTTCCTGGCACCTGACCGTGATGGGCAGCCTCGAGCGACTCGAAGGGAGCTTCGATGCATCTCGGGCCCGTGGCGAGGAGGCGCTGGAGCTGGCCCGGCGCCTCGGGCAGCGGATGGATGCAGGCTGGTGCCGAGCGCCTGCTGGGTCGTCTCGCCCTCGCCGCTGGCGAAGCCACCGAGGCCGAGCGATACGTCCACGCCGCGCTGGGCCGCCTGGTGGCCAAGGGCTTCGCGCTCGCCATCCCGGAATGCCTCGATGTGCTCGCCGCCGTTGCCGCCGCGCAGGAGAGCTTCGAGGAAGCCGCGCGGCTGCTGGGCGCTGCGGCGGCCGGCCGGGCGCGGCTTGGCATCGTCCGCTTTCCCCCCGAGCCGGAGTTCTGGTCATCGCTTGAAGGCACCACGAGGGAGGAGCTCGGATCCGACGGCTACGACGCCGCGTTCGCCGCCGGCGCCGCACTGGGAATCGACGAGGCAGTCGGCTACGTCCGCCGGGCCCGGGGTGGGCGAAAGCGCCCGTCGCGTGGCTGGGACAGCCTGACCCCGACCGAGCTCGAAGTCGTGCATCACATCGCTGGTGGTCTCACCAACCGCCAGATCGGCGAGCGCATGTTTATCTCGCTCGGCACCGTGAAGGCGCATCTCTCACACATCTTCGCGAAGCTGGGCACGCCGGCACGTTCCCTCTTGGCAGCCGAGGCCACCAGACGCGGACTCGACCGCGACAACTAGGCGGCTGACCGGGTACCGCACGCAGGCGCCCGATGTCAGGGAATAGCTGCTCAATGAGTCCAGTTCTGTCGCATCGTTTCTTGGGCAGCCGTCAGCGTCATCTGGCCTGAGCAGACCGCCTGATGTAGGTGATCTTCGAGTTCTTCCTTCTCGGTAGCCTTCGCCGCAGGTTGCGGAAACAGGTTGTGTGGATCGCTGGGTGCGCCGCCAATGGACAACGGCACCAGATGATCTTCTTTATAGCTCAGCGGAGAACCTGGCTCGGCGAAGTCACGCATCTGTTGGAGCTTGAGCGCGGCGGTGTATTCGGTGGGTGGCCGCACCGTGTCCGTCCATCCGGGCGCGCAGATCGTGGCGTGGATGGTGTCCTGAGTGACATTGGGGTTGAGGACGCCCGGTGTGCACCGCGCATCTGCGCGCGCATCGACCACTCGGCACGGCTCGGCCGTCAACACCGTGGGTACCGCACTGAGCAAGTGCGCCGGCGCCGCGCTTGCGACCACCGGTGAGACATCGGCGGCTGGGGCGGCACCACAGCCGGTCAGCGCGAGTAGCATCGTCAGTCCCAGCAACCGTCGGCTCAAGACCGTCTCCTCGTCTGTTAGCTACAGCTCAGGTTGCGTTCGGTTACCCCTTTCTCACTGTCCGTAAACGCCGGGTCATCGTGGGTGTTGGGGCGGGTGAATGGGTTGGTCGCTGCGGTGAGGTCGGCCGGTATGCAGCTGTAGCGCGCTGACGACGAGAGGGAAATGGCTGAATGCTTGCGGGGTGTTGCCGAGTTGCCGTTTGGCGATGGGGTCCCATTCCTCGCTGAGCAGTCCGACGTCGTTGCGCAGCGCAAGGAGGCGGTCGAACAGGGCGGTTGCCTGCGCTTGCCGTCCGGCGCCGTGGAGGGCGTCGACCAGCCAGAAGGAGCAGGCGAGGA
>JBOHEL010000298.1:0-6406 GCA_050700995.1 Sciscionella sp.
GTTTGTGGGACTTGATCACATGTCCACTTAGGGCTCCTTTAGATGACACGGCCGCCTTGCGCCCTGGGCATGGGGGGTGAGCCGCGGCTGGCTCCGGGTGCGAGCCCGCTTCACCGAGCGCGGACTTCGGCCGCCGCTACCGGGTGAGCCGGTCGAGTGGCATCACGCCCTCGCCCCGTACAACGTTCCGGTGACTCCGACCTCGCCTGCTCCCACCCTGCCCGTTCCCACGCTCGCCACCGATCTACCCGATGGCCTCACCGTCGAGGAGGCAATCCGGATCGCCGAGGCGATCAGCGCCACCCACGCCGAGTCCACCCGAGCGGTGTACCGCTGCATGTGGGGCCAGTGGGAACGCTGGTGCCAGGCCCGGGGAGTGGTGCCGATGCCCGCCTCACCGGCCATGATCTGCGCCTACCTGACCGACCGCGCGGGAGACGGCGTTGCGGTCGGCACTCTCGACATGGACTGCGGCGCGATTTCCTACGAGCACCGCCGCCACGGCCTCGAAGACCCCATCCTGTCCGATGCGGTGCGGCAGGTCCGCCGTGGACTGCGCCGCCTCATCGGCGCCGCACCCCGACGCCAAGCTCGACCGCTCCAGACCGAGGACATCCGCATCATCGTCACCGCCATCGATCGCACCACCCCCAAGGGCACCCGCGACGCCGCGATCATCCTGCTCGGCTTCGCCTCCGCCCTGCGCCGCTCCGAGCTCGCCGCCCTCGAAGTCGGCGACATCGAGTACAAGCCCGGCGGCATCATTGTGACGGTGGCGAAGTCCAAGTCGGACCAGGACGGGGAGGGCCAACGGGTGGCCGTGGTGCACGGCCAGCACGCGGCGACCGATCCGATCGGGGCCCTCAACGCGTGGCTCGCCATCCGGGGGCGGGCATCCGGGCCGTTGTTCACCAGCCTGCAACGACGAATCGTCGGCCTCGAACCGATCTCCGGGCAGGCGATCGCCATCGCGCTGCGCAATCGGGCGCGTGAAGCCGGGTTCGACGCCGAGCGGATCACCCCGCACTCGCTCCGCGCCGGTCACGCCACTTCCGCCGCCATGGCCGGGGTTTCGCTGGACCGCATCGCCGCCCAGACCCGGCACAAGCGCCTCTCCACCCTCATCGAGCGCTACATCCGCCCCGCCCAAGCGTTGGAGTTCTCCTCGAGTCGCGACCTCGGATTATGACTTCAGCCCAGGCGCCAACTTCGTCGAGGGTGCGGCACTTCGCCCAGTTCGCAGCGGCTCTCACCTTCACGTCGTAGTCGGACGGACCGGCGTTGCATCGGGCCACCGATGCTCCGGCGGCCGCTCCCTCACCGAAATCGGCACCCGGACGGTCTTGCGGACGCTCCCGCGACATTCACGCCAGCGGACCTGCTTGGTCGCCGTAGCGGATTCGGTCATCGGTCAGCCGTTCCGGACATGGTGATGGCCGGCGTACGTGGTCGGAATCCTTGGTCTACGACATCGGTCTGAGGGTCGGCTACAGCTGGACCCGGTCGAGGATGAAACCGTGGTTGTCCGCGACCTGGTCGTAGAGGCCGCGCGCGGTCGCGTTGGTCTCCTGCGTGGCCCAGTAGACCCGGTCGCAGTCCTGGCTGTGTGCCCATTCGATGACGGCCTCGATCAGTGCACGTCCGATGCCGTGCCCGCGGGCTTGCGGCGCCGTGAATAGGTCCGGCAGGTAGCAGACGTCACGCGAGGAGGTGCTGGCATGAACCAGAAAGTGCGTGATAGCGACCAGGTGGCCATCGATGCTCGCACCCAGGGCGTGCATGCGGTTGTCGGTCTGGAACCCCTCCCAGGCCCGGTCGTACATGGTCTGCTGCTCTCATCGCTTCGTGCGGCGGCGCAGTGTCCATCGCGAGGTGAGGGCCACGAGCGTGACCGAGGCGGGGATGAGCAGATGTTGCAGTGCGGAGGGGGCGACGACGATCGTTAAGACGATGGCGCAGGACGCGGCTGCTCGTCCGGTTCCATGCAGCAGTCGCGCTCCTGCGATCGCGGTCAGTCCATAGACCGCGACCACCAATGTAGAGGGGATGGTGATGAGCTCCTCGGTCCCCCACCCGAGTGCGGCCGAAACAACCAGGCCTGCCAGCGCGATGGCGACGACGGCGAAGACGCCTGCCCGGGGGACACCCCGGTCATCGAGTCCACCGATGGGAGCGGGGAGCCAGCCCTCGCGTGCCAGCGAGTAGGCCAGCCGGGACACTCCGGAGATAAACGCCGTAGTGGTGGCGAGACTGATCAGGACCGCGACACAGGCCGCGACGGCCGAGGCGCCCGGCCCGAAGGCCTGCTGTAGGATCAGGCCGAGGGAGACGTGGTCGATGCCAGGGGTGCCGTAGGTGCCGGTGAGCACGACCGCCGCCGCGATTCCCAGGTACAGAACCGTGATGATGCCAACCGTGATGGCCACCGCCCGCGGTAGGTCCCGCTGAGGATCGGTGAACTCCTCGGCCAGGTGGGCGATGGTCTCCCAGCCCGCGAAGGCGAAGAAGAGCACGATGGAGGCCGCACCGACTGCCGGGAGCCCGTGCGGGGCAAACGGCTCCAACCGTCCCAGGTCCATGTCCGGCACCGCCACCACGATCGTGACCATCAGCGCCACCGCTACACTGGTGGCAAGCGTCATCTGCACCCGGCCGCTGACCTTCATCCCCAACACGTTGGAGACCGTCGCGACGACCAGGATGGCCAGGGCAACCGGAAAGGCCCAGCCGTTCGCGAGACCGGCTGTCTGCGCAACGTAGTAGCCACCGGTGAGCGGGACGATGGTCTGACCGACCGATCCGGCGACGAAGAACATCCACCCACACACACCACCGGGCAGCGGGCCCAGACCGTGGTGGACGTAGGTGGAAACACCACCGGCGTCGGGGAAGCGGCGCGCCAGGGCCGCGAACATCACCGCCAACGGCACCCCCATGGCGCACGCGAACGCCCAGGACACCAGCGACGCCGGCCCGGCGATTGTCGCCGCCTGACCCGGCAACACCAGCACACCCGCCCCCAGGATCGCGCTGACGTACAACGCAACGCCGTGACCCACGCCGATGTGGCGCCTCAGTGTCCGGTCCGTCGAATCCGTCGAGGTGCTCACCTGGACAACCCTGGCTACCGCCACCCCTCAACCGTGAGTGGCATACTTGCCTCTATGCGCAAGAAATCCGCCAACCACCGGGTCATCGTCGTCGCCACCCCACATGCGCCGGTGTTCGAGCTGGGGGTGGCCTGCGAGGTCTTCGGCATCGACCGCAGCGACCTCACGCCCGCCTGGTACGACTTCGAGCTCGTCGGCACCGAGACCCAGACGATGCTCGCCCACGGGCTCACCATGCCCGAGGGCCGCGGGCTGCCAGCGCTGGCGGAGGCCGACACGATCGTCGTACCGGCTTGCGCCAGCATCCATGACGATCCGCCCGCAGGGCTGGCCGAGGCGATCGCGACAGCCCACCAACGAGGCGCTCGGATCGCCTCGATCTGCTCGGGAGCCTTCGTGCTGGCCGCGAGCGGCATCCTGGACGGACGCCAGGCCGCCACACACTGGATGCATGCCGACGAACTGGCGCGGCGCTACCCGAGAGTTCGGGTCAACTCCAGCGCTCTGTACCTGCACGATGATCGGATCTGGACCTCGGCAGGGAGCGCCGCCGGCCTCGACCTGTGTCTCGAACTCGTGCGCCAAGACTTCGGCGCAGCGGTCACCAACGAAGTGGCCCGCCGAGTCGTGACACCACCGCACCGCGCCGGCGACCAGGCGCAGTACATCCGACGTACTCCCACGAACGATCCAGCCAACATCGCGCGGCTACATCAGTGGGCACGCGAGAACCTCACCGACGTCAACGTCGCCACGCTGGCGGCCCGCGCCGCAGTCAGCGAACGCACCCTGAACCGCCTCTTTCGTGCCAGCAGCCAGACGACACCACAAGGGTGGCTGCAGCGAGAACGCCTCACCGCCGCCCAAGAACTCCTCGAGACCACCAACCTGACCCTCGAGGTCATCGCACGCAGGGTTGGACTGGGGACCCCTGCGAACCTCCGCGCCCACTTCACGACCACCTTCGGCGTACCGCCACGCACCTACCGAGACACCTTCGGTATCACCAAGGAACCCGCGCCGAAAACCGACGCCCACGCCGAGCCGTAGCCGCTGTCACAATCGGAAGCTGCTCCGGTCAACCATGCCTCAGCGGTATCCGGCTGCTTGCAGCTCGTACAGCTGCGCGTAGTGGCCTCCGCGGCGCATCGGTTCGGTGTGGGCCGCCGTATTCGACCACTCAGCCTGGGCGCTCAACTTCGGAGCCATCTGGCGGCGCGCCGACCATTTGACTCTCTCTATAACTGGGAGATATATTCCAGTTATGCGAAGTGATGGTCCGGCGCTGCTTCCGGTGTTCCGGTCGCAGCATCAGGCGGAGTTGCTGATGTGGCTCTACCTGCATCCTGACGCCGAGTACGGCGTGAGTGATCTCGCCGAGCGGGTCGGCGTGCCACTGTCGACGCTGCACCGCGAGGTGGTCCGTCTCGACGAGGCCGGCCTCATCGTCAGCCGGACGCTGGGTCGCAACCGGCTGATCCGGGCCGCTGCCGATCACCCTGCCGCGACGGCGCTCACCCAACTCCTGGAGGTCACGTTCGGGCCGCGAGCCGTGATCGCCGAGGAGTTCGCTATTCCCGGCGCTGGGCAGGTCGTGATCTTCGGCTCCTGGGCTGCCCGCTACGCCGGTGAAACCGGGCTGCCGCCGCACGACGTCGACGTGCTGGTGATCGGCAAGGTCGACCGGGCAGACGTCTACGAAGCCGCTGACCGCGCATCGAGTCGCCTGGGTATCGAGGTGAACCCGGTGGTTCGGTCCGCCAAGCAGTGGGCCGACCCAGAGGACGCGCTCGTGAAGCAGATCAAGGCCTCGGCCCACACCGAGGTCCTCGATGAACGCTCTGCGGTGAGCGCCTGATGGCCAGATGGAAGATCGGCGAGGCCGAGGTCGAGGCGCTCCTCGCAGGCGGAGAGCTCCAGAAACTCACCGGTGACGCCGCCAACGGCGAGATCCTGCTCGCTAAAGCATCCACGACGCTCGCGACCGCGAGGTCGGCGATCGAGACCGACCCGGACTCTGCATTCGTGCTCGCCTACGACGCCTCCCGCCAGGCGCTGACCGCTCTCCTCGCGCACCAGGGTCTCCGTTCGACCACCAAGGGTGGCCACTACGCCGTCGAACGCTCCGCCCGGGCGCAGTTCGGGCCAGGATTCCGCCAGTTCGGCGCTCTCCGGCGACGTCGCAACGAGCTGGAATACCCCGAGCGTCCCGGCGACGAGTCCACCACCGAGGAAGCAGCCGAGGCCGTCGACAACGCGGCGAAGATCATCGCCGCCGCCCAGGAACTGCTCGGCCAGCTCGGCCTGTTCTGAACTGGCTTGGCTCAGAAAGCCCGCCTCTGGCCTGGTGCCGCACAGAGAATTCGGGGATTCGATATGGGTCCAGAAAGTGTCCAGATTCGATCGCTGCGAGTCCGTACCAAACGGGTATCCTGAAACTCGAAGAACAGAGGCTTGCCTCGTGAAACCGAGGAACTCCGTAGCAACCGTCTCGACACCGTAGTTGTCGCAGGGGACCCGATCTCGTCCAGAGGTCGCAGGTTCAAATCCTGCCCCCGCTACAAAGTAAAGCAGCAGGTCAGAGGCGGTTTCCGGAGAGATCCGGAGCCGTCTCTGTTGCGTTTGTGGCGTGGTGTCCGCACGAAGTCAGCGAGTGGACAGTTCAGGGGTGCCCGAATGACCGGCTTGCCGCTGACCTCTTTGCCATCGACCCAGAGGTCACGTTCGCGCGGGCGGGATGACTCATAATCGACGCCACGACGTTCGGGCATTGGCAGTCGGCGTGCCAACGCGGGAGCGTAGCGCGGCCACGAACCGTTCGAGTCCGCTGCCTCGGCCCCGTTGATCGGGTTCTGGCATCCCTCGCCACGGCCGACCCGACACCCGAGGACGTCACAAGCAACCTCTGGGGCTCGTGCCACGGCGGACAGCTCAAGAGCGCCCAAGTCCTTCTTGAAGCTGGCGCGGGCGTCGACTGGGTTGCTACGACAGACTCGCCCCCTGGACGCCGCCACGCGGAAGCCACCGACATCGGCGAGTGGCGTCGAGGTCACGACGCAGCGACCACCCTGGCGCACGAGTAGCGCACCGCGCGACTACCGGCGACAGAAGTAGGCGTGACGCTCAGGGCGTGGCCGGGCTCGAGCGCGGTCGCAGTGGACCTGAGCACGGCGGGGACCACGCGGTAGTAGGCCCACTTGCCGCGCTGCTCGCGGGTGACGAGCCCGGCTTCAACGAGGAGCTTCATGTGGGGGACACGGTGGGCTGGCTCAGACCGACGGGCTCGGTCATGTCGC
>JBOHEL010000299.1:0-6399 GCA_050700995.1 Sciscionella sp.
GCCGTCGACATGACCCAATTCTACAATGAGGCACCGACAGAGCCTGGCCCAAAATGTCGGGGACACAGACGGAGAAATTGGTTTATTCGCGTGCATGGGTACGTCGGAGAAGCCGATCGCCTCGCATTCCCGTGAGCGCGGGTCGCAGACTGGAGGGGTGGTTTGAGATCGCCCACGGCCGGCTCGGCACCGGCCGGCACGGCGGATGGGGTTTCGCGCCTCGGGTCAGGGCAGGCACCGGATGGCCGAGCCCGAGCAGCGTGCTGACCAGTTGGCCGCCAACATTGCCGTCGCCGCGGTGACCAGAAGCCGTCCAGTGCCCAGCCGCCGAGCAGCGCTTCCGCCGCGGTTCCTCCGCACGTCGCCGTGACCCGCCGCCGCAGGCGCTCACCAGCTTTAATCAAGCGCTGCGCATAACCCCGCTGCTCAGTGGCGCTGACGCTATCGTCCATAATGCGCATGGCCAGTGGCGTCATATCACTGTTGAGCTGGGCTAGCTCTGCGAGTAGCTCTCGGTCCTCCCGGATCACAAGGCGCCTTCCTGCTCGTCGATCTCTGCCGTCACCGCAGCCATGGCATGCCTCCGATGATCACCAACGATCCACCGGGCGGGATCGCGGTTGGTCATCGCGTGGGACACGGCGGAACCGGGGGCTGTCGGGAAAGGATCCCCGGTCCCGCCGTGATGCGGTTCCGGCCGTCCTGCCTCGCGGAATTCGTAGGGCGCAAGCGAGATTGCAACGGCCGGGGTCTGCGATGGATCAGTCAGTGTTACTGGAATCAATCCGAGCCGTCAGGATCAGATCAGATCGGTGAGGCGGATACAGGGCCGCCCGGATTCGGCGCTAGGGTTGTTCGACCAGGCGCGCCAGACGGCCCAGCGGACCGCCGCTGACTCCACTCGGTCGTGGTTGACAGTGCTAACTGCGGGCGCCCTAGCACGAGTCGGCCGCAGTCGCGAGGCATTAGCCGCACTGGAGGCCGCGCGGTCGCTGCTGGCAGGTCAGGGCAACCGGACAGACGAGTGGATGTACGACTTCGACGAGGGCAGCCTCGCGGCACACGCGGGCACCTGCCTGATCACAGTAAAGCGGCCGGAGAGCGCGGCTGCTGCGTTCACCGCCGCGTTGCGGTTGTTGCCGCCGTCTTGCGAGCGCCGCGGCGCAGAGATCCAGGTTGGACTCGCGGCCGCACGGTTGGCGTCCGGGGAATTGGACGAGGCACAACGGTTGACGCTGGCCGCCCTCACGACCTTCGCTGCTCGGGGTTCGGTTGCGGGCCTACACCGGGTCCGGGAGTTGCGAGGGACGTTCCAGGCCAGGGGCTACGTCAGCGCCGCAGCGGCCATCGATGAGCAGGCGCGGGCCTTGGGGGCCGTACCAGTGTGATCGGACCTGCTGTCGGGCCGGGCGTTGTCTCGGTTGATGCCGTGCAGGCCGTCGGGGAGTACGTGTACTGGATCGAGGGACGGGCGAGTGGTGACGTTCTGGTTCGGTCACGCGGGTCGGTCGGCGGAGAGGATGTCCTGCCGTCCGGCGTGGCGGTAGCGTCTTACGTCCACGAGTACGGGGGCGGCGCCTACCTGGCTACCGAGGACGCCGTCCGGTTCGTCCGCGCTGATGACCAGCAAATCTGGCGGGCAACCCGGGGTGGGTTGCATGCGGTCACTGCGGCGCCACGGCACGGCCAGCACCGTTACGCAGACCTCCGCCTTTGTGCACCTGAGCTTCTCGTCGCCGTGCGGGAGCGTCATCACAACGCCGCGGTGACCAACGAGCTGGTGATGCTCCCAGCCGACGGATCGGCTGCTCCTTGGACGGTGGCCCAAGGCTGGGACTTCTACTCGTTCCCGCGGCCAAGCCCCGACGGGCGTGCGCTGGCCTGGACAACATGGCGGCACCCGCTGATGCCGTGGGACGGCACGTGGCTGTGGGTAGCCGAGATTCGCAAGGACGGGACCCTCGGCGCCGCTCGACATATTGCCGGCGGCGCGGAGGAATCGGTATTCCAGCCGGAATGGAGTCCCGAGGGTGTCCTGCATTTCGTATCGGATCGCACCGGTTGGTGGGATCTGTACGCCTGCCAGCCGGATAATGACATCGTCTCGCTGGTTCATTGTGAGTCGGCAGATCTCGGAACGGCGCAGTGGGAGTTCGGGTACTCCACCTACGCGTTCCTGGATAACGACCGGATCGCTGTGCTCGCGCAGCAGGGCGGAGCCACCCGACTCCTTATCCGGGATCGTCGCTGCGCCGAGGTGCGTGCCGTCGAGCTGCCCTATACCTCGATAAAGCCTTATTTGGCCGCGCACCCCAGCGGGGTGACGATGATCGGGTCGTCTCCGGATCGGATGCCCACCGTCATCGTGGCTGATATCGACAGTGGCGAGTCCTGCGAGTTGACAGCGACAGCGGAGGTCACGCCCGAATCGCAGGGGCCGAACCCCGAGGTCGTCCATATCCGCGCTCGGGATGGCGACCGGGTGTATGCGACGTTGTACCGTCCCCGGCCGGACAAACGCCCCGCGCCGGTGCCCGTGATAGTCCGGGCGCACCCAGGGCCGACCGCCAACGCTCCGTTGCGGCTGGACCCCTGGGTGCAGTTCTTCGTCGGCCAAGGGTTCGCGGTGCTCGACGTGGACTACCGGGGCAGCACCGGCTACGGTCGCCCGTACCGCAATGCGCTACGCGGCCACTGGGGTGTATTGGACGTGTTCGACTGCGTCGATGCCGTCCAGGCGCTCGGACAAGACGGAACCCTTGATCTGACCCGCGTCGTTATCAGCGGTACGAGCGCAGGCGGCTACACCGCATTACGGGCCGTGACGAACACCACGAAGTTCCGGGCGGCCACTGTGCGGTGCGCCATCGTTGATCCCGCCGCATGGCGTAGCGCCGCACCGAAGTTCCAATCGCATCATGCCGACCTTCTCCTGGGCCCAACCGGCACGTGGAGCGATCGGTCCCTGCTCCGACCCGGCATAACGGCCCGCTGTCCGATCCTCGCCTTTCACGGTGATCTGGACACGGTCACGCCACTTCACCAAGTCCGGGAGTTTGTCGCGACGCTCGGTGAACAGGGGTCGCTCGTGATGTACCCAGATGAAGGTCACGGACTGAGTCGACCCAAGAACATCCAACACGCGATGTACGCCGAGCTAGCGCATTATCGCGCAGCACTGGGCCACTGAAACTCAGGCGGGCCTGTGGTAGAGGTGAGCCATGGACTACGTCTGTCTCGGCACCACCGGTCTGCAGGTCTCGCGTATCTGCCTCGGGTGCATGAGCTACGGCGAGCCTGGTCGTGGCGGCCACCCCTGGTCGCTCGGCAAGGACGCAGCCGAGCCGTTCTTCCGCCAAGCGCTGGACGCCGGTATCAACTTCTTCGACACGGCCAACGTCTATTCGGCCGGCAGCAGCGAGGAGATCACCGGCCAGACCCTGCTGTCGATGGTCTCCCGCGAAGAGGTCGTCATCGCCACCGTGGAATCCCGATGTCTCGGCTCGATTTCACAGCGATGCGCTTGCGCCGATCGGCCAGGTGTGTGCGCTGCTCGGTGTGTCCAACCAGACTACTTGGCGGTGCGCGGAAACTGTCAGACCGAAGCGTTCGCGAGGTGGCTTGTCCAGCGAGCACCAGCTCCGGTGAATAATTTCGATGTCGTCCCAGAGCCGACGTGGCCCTGATTGGGTGAGCTGGCCTTCGGGGGTGAGGTGGGCGTGTGATCCGTCGGGCGCGTTGATTGTGAGGTTGCCGTCGCGATACCCATGCGCGAGGTCGCGCAGGTGCAGATCGAGGTAGAACCGGAAGTCGTTGTCGTAGTAGCCGCTGCTTGGCAGGTCGGTAATCCGCGACGGCCAGCGTGGCACGTCCGTCAAAGCGACCGGACGCCCACTGGGCGAGGTATTCGGGGTGGTGCGGTGGCGCATGAAATACCCCGGACCGATGAAGCGTCCTTCGGCGTTGCCCTGGCCGGTGACGGTGAGCTTGATGAGGCCGGAGAAGACTGGGGCCAGGATGATGCTCCCGGCTCGCGTTTGGTCGATCCACGCGGGCGGGATGCTGGTCACTGCGAAGGTGACGATGATCCGGTCGTAGGGGGCGTGGTCGGGGTAGCCGTGGGCGCCGTCGGCGGTGATCACGGTGGGCGCGTAGCCGCAGCGGCGCAACCGGTTTCGGGCTGCGGTGGTGAGGTCGGGGTCGACGTCGATGCTTGTCACCTGCTTGGAGCCTAGGCGTTCGCAGAGCAGGGCGGCGGTGTAGCCAGTGCCGGTCGCCACTTGCAGGACCCGGTGTTCGTCGTCGATTTCCAGCGCTTGCAACATCATCGCTACCAGGCTGGGCATCGTGCCGGAGGAGGTGACGGCATCGGGTCGGCGCTGGGTGATCAGTGTCGTGTCGGAGTAGACCAGGCGCAGCCACCGCTGCGGGTCTGTCTGGCCGTAGATGTACTCGTTGGCCTGGTAGTAGTTCGGTACCAGTAGGTGTCGCGGCACTGCGAGAAAGGCTCGGCGCCAGCAGTCGTCGGTGAGCGTGCCGTCGTTGACCAGGGCGGTGACCATCTCGCGGCGCAGGGCGCAGGCCTCGTCGGAGCCGGTGGCGGAGTTTTGATCAGTGGCTGGCGTGGCGGTCACGCGGGTGTCGCTGTCAACGCGGTTGCGAGGGCGCGGGAGATGGGCTGCCTGGTCTGATGCTCGATCCATCCCCATTGTCCGTTCGGGTTGATTTCGATGAACTGATGTCCTTGGTCGGTGAGGACGAAGTCCAAGGCGCCGAAGACGAGGCCGAGGGACCGCATTAGCCGATGAACGCCAATGAGTACGGCGTCTGGTAATTCGTAGGGTTGGTATGTGATGTTGTCGTGGCTGCGGCGCCAATCCAACTCGCCGGGGTTGTCAATGTAGGTGGCGAAGACGCACTCATCTACTACGGTGACCCGCAAATCGGCTTTCTTGACGAGTTTGACTTGGAACAAGTGCGCAGTTGCGGCGATCGTAGGATCGCGGTACCGGTCCGGTGGCACGTCGTTGGTGTACACCACTCCGGTCAGTTGCCCGTCCTCGGTGCGGGGCATCCGCGCGTACAGCGTCTTGGTGACGATCCCATGCGGCTGTCGGGCGGCGAAGTCCGCCACGGCGTGTGGGTCGTTGGTAATCAGGGTCGGTGGAACAGTCAGGCCTGCTGCTGCGGCGTGTGCAAGTTGCCGTGGTTTGTATTCCGCCTGCTGCACGGTGCTAGGCGTATTAATCCAGGTCGCGGGTAGCGATTCCAGCACGCCCCAGAACCCGTAGCGCGCTTGCCCCTCGCACCAGGAGATCGTTTCCAAGGGTATGGAGGGGTCAAACTCGAAACGTCCCGGCCGTCGATAGTAGATAGTCTTTACTTCGTCCAGTGACACACCGTTGAGCTCAGCGCGCCACCGGGCGGTCTGCCCGATCTCGCCGGTGAAGGTCGTTTCGACGGGGAACTGCGCGGCGTCCATCCGGAGGAATGGAACCCCGTCGCTGTACAGATGAGTGAGCACCATGTCTGCGGTGGGATCCACGGGTGTGGTGAGAACCAGGACCCGTGGACCGGGATTCCGCACCGTCAGTCGTAGAGCGGGTCGGTGTCTACGGAAATCGGGTCCTTCCCGTCCGTCTCGGTCGAGCTGGACGTAACCATCTGTTCTAGCGCGGTCAACTCCGACAACGGTCGACCATTGAACAGTGCCATCTGCCGCTGCAGGTCATACACCGCGTTACGAACCGCCTCAGTCAGTATTGCGGACGGGGGCACCGACACGCGGAACGAGAGACCGAACGGCTCTATCTGCACACTGCTACTCATGGGTCATCCTCCTGTCACGCGACAGTCTCACTGCCGGATTGTCATTCGGTCACGACTGGACAGCTTGTGAGTCACGATCCGTCTCCCAGGTCAACACCTCGTTGAGCACGGTCAGTGCATCGCCGTTTGCCCGATGCTCCACCAACTCATCACCGGGAACAATCAGCGACGATGTCCGCTTACGCCACGCGAAGCAATCGCGGCTGAATCCCTCGATATGGATAAGGTCAACCCAGTCATCGGTCACTCGATTCCCCACCACTGGCCCGTCCTCGCCCGGGGCGACTCGACGGAACTGAAAGCCACGCAGCTTGAGAATGTCGAGAAGTACCTTTGCGGCCGCCACATCTGGACCATCAGCCGTCATCGAGCACCGCTCATGCTCACGCCGTGAGCCATATCTTGACCGCCGTGCCTACGAACGCAGGCGCCGCAAAAACTGGCTTCCGGGGTGGTCATGCTCGCGGCGAGCACCACCACGCCGCACACCGCGTGATACCACCCCATGTCCGCACGACCAGCGGCGGCGGCCGCGTCGGTCACGAGGTGGGCACGATAGGTGCGAGCATC
>JBOHEL010000300.1:0-6377 GCA_050700995.1 Sciscionella sp.
CGCGCCAGATACCTGCGGCCCAGCCACGTGACGATACGTGAGCGAATGGTACCTGTCATCTAGTGATCCCCAACGCGTCCGCTTGCGTGCTTGCATGTCCCCTGATCGTAGCGCCGGGCAGGTCCGACCCCTCGAGCACGCTCCGCACGATACTCCCGGTAGGTCGCGGGTCCGCGGCGCACGGATGGTGGGGAGCACTTGACGGCACCGGGCGGTGAACGTACGCTCATTGAAAATGAATGAATATTCATTGTAGGTGGACGGGCATTCAGAGCATGCAGAGTATTCCTCGGAGGCACGGTGACGTTGGCGATCCATCGGCAGGCGCAGGATGCCGAGCAGGCGGCCCGCGCCGTGCGCACGCGGTGGCGCACCAGGCAGTTGCTGAACGCGGCTGCCAGGCTGATGGAGCGGGACGGCTTCCACGGCGTGTCCATGCAGGCGCTCGCCGAGGAGGCGGACGTCAGCGTGGGCCTGATTTACCGCTACTTCGGCGGCAAGGATGAGGTACTGCTCGCGGTCATCGTGGATGTGCTCGACGCGTTCGCCACCCAGGTACCGGCGGCGACCGCGGCGGCGGGTGCCGACCCTGTCGAGCGCATCGTGGCGGGTTTCCGTGCCTACTGCGAGGTGATCAACGCAAACCGGCACGCAGCGGTGCTCACCTATCGGGAGAGTAAGACCCTCAGCGAGGGTGGCAGGGAGCGGATCAAGAATCTTGAGGTCGCGACCAGCGAACCGTTGCGTGCGGCGATCCGCGACGGGGTCGACGCTGGCGTGCTGATCGCTACCGATGTCGAGCTGTTCACCTACGACCTGCTACTGATGGCGCACGCGTGGGCACTGAAACACTGGTATTTCGAGCACACCCTCGACTTCGACAGCTACGTGGCCAAACAGGCTGCGCTTGCGCTGCGCGCCGTGCTGCACCCGAGGCGGCGCAGGAAGTACCAGCACCTCCTGGAACCGGAGTCCTCGCCAACAGCGAGTCAAGAGTAGCGGGAGGCCCACGGTGGACTTTTCATGGAGTTCGGAACAGCGACATTTCCGCAAGGAAGTGCGTGCGTTCGCGCAGCGGAATCTCGCGCCGTATTACGCGGAGGACGATCGATCGGCCCGGATGCGGCCGGAGTTGCCGCGACTGATGGCGAAGATGGGGCTGACCGGGCTGCGAGTGCCCGAGGGCCTCGGCGGGCAAGGCGCAGGCGCGGTTGTCGCCGGGTTGGCCGCGGAGGAGGTAGCGCGAGCGGACTTCAACGCCTGCTACCTGATCATCAACAGCGCGCTGGTCACCGAGATCCTGCTGAACGCGGCCACAGCGGCCCAACGTGAACGCTGGCTCCCGCCGATCGCAGACGGCAGCGCGGTTGCAGCGCTGTTCCTCACCGAGCCAGAACACGGTTCGGACGCGGCGAACCTCACGGTGCGGGCGGACCGAGTGGCGGGTGGCTGGCTGCTGCACGGTGAGAAAACCTCGATCACGCTGGGGATGTACGCGAGCTGCGGGGTGGTGTTCGCCAGGACGGGTGGTCCCGGCGCCCGAGGGGTCAGCGCTTTCGTCATCGAACTCGACGACGACCAGCTAACGCGCTCCGCGTTCGACGACCTCGGCAACCGCTCGATCGGCCGGGCGTCGGTACATTTCGACGGGCACCAGGTTCCCGAGGACGCGCTGCTCGGCCGCGAGGGGGAGGGCTTCACCTCGGTGATGCGCGGGTTCGACTACTCGCGCGCGATAATTGGGCTGGCCTGCCTCGGTACCGCATCGGCCGCGCTGGACGATGCGCTGGAATACGCCACGCAACGCACCACGTTCGGCGCGCCGATCGGCAGCTTCCAAGGCTTGTCGTTCCCGCTCGTCGAGTACGCGACCTATCTTAAGGCGGCCAGGCACGTCTGCTACGAAGCGTTGTGGCGCAAGGATAATGGCCTCGATCACACGGTCGAGGCCAACATGGCCAAGTGGTGGGCCCCCAAGCTGTCGGTGGAGATCGTGCACCAAGCGCTGCTGACGTTCGGTCATACCGGATACGCCAGCGAGAACCCGCAGGGACAACGTATGCGCGATGTCATCGGGCTTGAGATCGGTGACGGTACCGCGCAGATCGCCAAGCTCGTCGTCGCCCGCAAGCTACTCGGCAGGGCATTCGCACCGTAAGCATTATGCAAGGAGTCGCATATGTCTGAGACTATCGCGGTAGTCACCGGCGCAGGGTCCGGTATCGGTCGGGCAACCGCACTTGGGCTCGCGAAGCGCGGTGCCCGAGTGGTGGCGGCCGATCTGAACCTGGACGCGGCCGAGGCGACCGCGGCCGAGAATTCCGAACTGATCACCGGCTATCGGGTGGATGTTGCCGATGCGGGATCGGTTGACGCGCTGTGTGAGCGGGTGTCAGTGGATCTCGGCACGCCGCGCATCCTGGTCAATGTCGCGGGCTGGGACCGGACCGACGCTTTCCTGGACGCCACCGCCGATTTCGCCGAAAAGGTGGTCGCGATCAACTACCTGGGGCCGGTGCATGTGTGCCGCGCGTTCCTGCCAGGGATGGTCGAGGGCGGCCTCGGTGGGAAGGTGGTGAATGTCGCCAGCGACGCCGGCCGGGTCGGCAGCGCAGGCGAGACTATCTACGCGGGGGCCAAGGGCGGCGTGATCGCACTGACGAAATCACTGGCGCGCGAGATGGCCCGCCACCAGATCAACGTCAACTGTGTCTGCCCTGGGCCGACGGACACCCCGTTGTTCGGTGCGCAGGCCGAGAAGCTCCAGGCCGCGCTGATCAAGGCGATCCCGTTCCGCAGGCTGGCGAAGCCCGAGGAGATCGCCGATGCCGTGCAGTTCTTCGCATCCGACTCGGCGGCCTTCGTCACCGGCCAGGTGCTCAGCGTCAGCGGCGGCCTCACCATGGCCGGCTGACATGTCTAACAGGAGGCAGCCGACCATGGCGATCTACGATCCGGCCGCGTTCCGTGCGGTCTTCGAACGCGACTTCACCTACCTCGCGGGCTTCCGCCGCAATACCCATCGCTACGCCGACCGGATCGCGCTGCTCGACCCGGTGAGCGATCGGTCGTGGACCTACGCCGAGTTGGGCGATGAGGTGGATCGGCTGGCCGCTGGGCTGGCCGGTGCGGGCGTCAGACCGGGTGACGTCGTCGTCTACCAGCTGTTCAACTCGCCGGAGTTCGCCACGCTGTATCTGGCGACTCAGGCCTGCGGCGCGGTGGGCTCGCCGATCAACTTCCGGCTGGCGCCAGGGGAGACCGCGTTCATCTTGCAGGACAGCAAGCCGAAGGTTTTCGTCTACGACACCTCGCTGGCAGAGCAGGCCCGAGCGGCCCTGCAGCGCTGCGAGCACCGCCCGGAACTGGTGCTGGCCGTCGGTGACGGTGAACCACTGCCGGCTGCCGTGCGCTACGCCGAGCTCGCGGCTACAGCGGGGGAAAAGCCCGCAGTCTCCCGCAATGTCTACGACGAGACCACCCGGCTCTACACCTCCGGCACTACCGGCATGCCCAAGGGCGTGCCGCTGAACAGCATGGTGGAGGTCTTCAGCGCACACGACGTGATCATGCATTTCCCGCTGTCGCCGGAGGATCGCACGCTGAACATGACGCCCTGGTTCCATCGTGGCGGGCTGTACTCCGGCGGGCCGAACCCGGTGTTCTACCTCGGGGCGCAAGCAGTGCCGATGCGTGCCTTCGACGCCGCGACCTGCCTGGACTACGTCGAGCGGTTGGGGCTGACGTTCCTGATCGGCTCACCGACGAACCTGGCGCTGCTGGCGAAGGCGCAGCAGGAGCGGCCGAGGGATCTATCCACGCTGCACGGCATCGTGACGATGGGAGCGCCACTTGAACGGGAGGCGTGCCTGCACTACCAGGAACTGCTCACGCCCCGGATCTTCAACGGCTACGGCACTACCGAGGCGTTCTGGAACACCTTCCTGCGGCCGACGGACCTTCCGGAGCATGCCGGAAGCGCGGGCAGGGCCTGCACAGACGACGACGTCGCGGTGGTCAAGGTGTTCGCCGACCGGCTTGCCGAGCCCGAGGAAACCGTGGCGAAGGATGGTATCGAGGTCGGCGAGGTGATCGTGCGCTCACCCAAATGCGGGTACGCCTACGCGAATTCCCCCGAGGTCGAGGCGCAGAAGTTCTACCGGGGCTGGCTCTATATCGGTGATCTGGCGACCTGGGATGCCGGGGAATACGTCACTATCGTCGGCCGCAAGGACGACATGCTTATCTCGGGTGGGGAGAATGTGCATCCAGTCCAGGTGGAGGAGGCGCTCAATTCCCATCCGGGTATCGCCGATTCGCTGGTCGTTGGCGTTCCTGATAAGCAGTGGGGGCAGCGAGTGGTGGCCTATGTGGTGCGGGAGGACGAGTCGCTGACCGCGGCCGACTGTGAGCGGCACTGCCGCGATCACCCGATGCTTGCCTCCTACAAGCGGCCCCGCGCGTACCGGTTCACCGAGTCGCTGCCGCTCACCGCGACCGGAAAAAAGGTGCATTACAAGGCACGTGAGCAGGCCGCACGGGACTACGCGCAGGGGCTGTTCGAGGTGACCTGACAGGCGTGGCAGGAAGAAACCGAATGATGCGAGGAGAACCACCAAATGGATTATTCCGACTACAAGCAGTTGATGTGCGAGCGTCGCGATCACGGTGTCCTGCTGATAACGCTGAACCGGCCGGAGAAATACAACGCGACGGACGAGGGAATGCACGGCGAACTGGCCAGGGTGTGGGCTGACGTCTCCCGCGATCGGGACACCAGGGTGGCGGTAGTGACCGGTGCGGGCAAGGCGTTCTCTTCGGGTGGCGATCTCGCGATGGTCGAGCGTATGGCGGGTGACCACGACCGGGTGTCGCACATGCTCTCCGAGATGAGCGACATGGTCTACAACATCATCAACTGCGAGAAGCCGATCGTTTCGGCGATCAACGGCGTCGCTGTCGGCGCCGGCCTTGTGGTCGCGCTGCTCTCCGATATTTCGATCTGTGCCGAGGACGCGAAGCTGGGTGACGGTCACGTCAAACTCGGCGTCGCGGCAGGCGATCACGCCGCGATCATCTGGCCGTTGCTTGCCGGAATGGCCAAGGCGCGCTACTACCTGCTGACAGGGGAGATGATCGTGGGTGCCGAAGCCGAGCGCATCGGCATGGTCAGCAAGGCTCTACCCAGGGAGGAGGTGCTCGACGAGGCACTCGCGGTCGCGGGCAAGCTCGCCGCCGGGTCGCAACCCGCCATCCGCTGGACGAAACGCGCGCTCAACAGCTGGCTCAAAACGGCGGGTCCGATCTTCGACCAGTCCGCTGCCTACGAGATGCTGTGCTTCATGGGTCCAGATGTCGTCGAGGGTGTCGCCGCGTTGCGGGACAAGCGCCAGCCGCGCTTCCCCTCGGCGCGCGCCGAGGGTTGACGGGCAACGGACCGCACACCGATCCGCGTTGCCGGTGACGGCTCAACGCGGGCCGGCGCCGTCTGGCGCTGGATCGGGCAGCCGTCCGAGTCCCGCGACGCTATGGCGGGTGATGTGAACCTGGTCTGAGCTGGGCCTCTCGGGTCGCCATACCGAGGTGATCACCAGACCTGGTTCCACCATGCGGTAACCGGCGAAGAGCGCGGCGACCTGTTCCGGTCTTCGCGGATGCAGTGGGTGGGTGGTGCTGGCGTAAAGCTCGATGGCGTGCTCGGTGCCGTAAGACCAGTAGTCGATGGTGAGCCCGTGGGAAAGGGCAAGGTAGCTGCCAGGTGCGCAGGCTGTGCGGTATGCGGCCACGATACCGTTGGGGTCATCCGCATCGGGGACGAATGCGAGCACCGAGACCATCAGCACCGCGACGGGGCGGGTGAAGTCCAGCAGTCGCTTGGTTTCGGGGTGTGAGAGAACGTCGTGCGGATACCGCAGATCGGCGTTGATGATGGTGGCGTTCGGGTTGCCTGCCAGCAGCCTGCGGGTGGCACCTATCGCGACGGGTTCATGGTCGACGTAGACGACCTTCGCGTCGCCGTTCGAGTTCTGCGCGATTTCGTGGACGTTGCCGACGGTGGGAATCCCCGAGCCGAGGTCGAGGAACTGCGTGATACCCGCATCGCGGACAAGGTAGCGCACCACCCGGTTGAGGAATGCCCGGTTCTCATGGGCGAACGTGCGGATCTCGGGGGAGGCCGCGAGCGCGCGATCGGCGGTGGCTCGGTCGACGGCCAGGTTGTGAGCTCCACCCAGGTAGTAGTCATACATCCGGGCGGGGTTGGCGCGTTGCAGGTCGAGGCGGGCCAAGCCGTCGGCGGACCGTTTCCCCGCCTGCTGCTGGCGTACCTCCTCATGCCCGACGCTCAACAGTGGACTCCCTCCGATGCGGTGCATGCT
>JBOHEL010000301.1:0-6371 GCA_050700995.1 Sciscionella sp.
GCACCCGCATCACCGGCGAGCCAAGTGTCGACTGGGTACCCGTGCCGAGTCGGTCCGAGGTGGCCGACAGCATGCGCAGCGGCTGCCCCATGATCACCAGCGCCGGGACGACCATGATCACCAGTAGGTGCAGGACCATGTGGATGGTGAAGCTGGGGTGCGCGTAGACGCCGATGAAGCTGTGCAGTGTCAGCAGCAGCACTGCTAGTCCCCCGAGGAATGCCGCGGTGCGCCGTATCGGCCACCGCTGCCCGATTCGGGGGAGCGTCCGGTACGCACGCCACAGGTAGCCCGCGGCGGCGAGCGCGCAAAGCAGGTCCGCTATCGGTGCGGTGGTCCAGGTATTCAGTACAGAACCCCAGCTCAGCGGGCCGACATTCATACCGTACGAAGATTCCACACCTTTACGGTAGCCCGCATGGCAGGTTCGAGGTTCGCGGCCCACAGCTCTCACAGCGCGCGTCGACGTAGACTCCCGCCGATGATTGGAGGCGCGGTGATCCCCAACGGCGAGCGACTCACGGCCGCGGCCGAGAATGTCGCGAGCAAGGTGTTCGGCAACGGTGTAGCCGATCTCACGCCGGTGGCGCGGGTATTGATCGACTCCGGGCCCGCACGTTCGGTGTACCGGTTCGTCTCGGGTCAGGAGACCAGTGGTCAGCCGGTGTTGCTGGTGCCGCCGCTCGCGGCTCCCGCGCTGTGCTTCGACCTGCGGCGCGGCTGCAGCCTCGCCGAGCACCTTGTCGCCGACGGCCGTCGCGGCTACCTGCTCGACTACGGCACGATCTCGTTCTCCGACCGCAGGCTCGGCATCGAGCACTGGGTGCACGAAGTGCTGCCCCGCGGTATCCGCGCGGTCAGCGCCGACGCCGGAGGTCAGCCGGTGCACCTGCTCGCCTGGTGCCTCGGCGGGATCTTCTCGCTGCTGGCGGCCGCCGAGCGTCAGGACCTGCCGATCGCATCCATCACCGTGGTGGCCAGCCCCTTCGATGTCACCGCCATCCCGCTGATGGCACCGGCCCGGCCGCTGGTGGATCTCACCGGCGGGTACCTGCTCACCCCGCTGTACCGGCTGTTCGGCAGCGCGCCTCGGCGACTGGTGAAGGCCGCCTTCCAGATCAGCTCGCTTGACAAGTACGTGAGCAAACCGTGGGCGATCTTGTCGCATCTTGACGATCGGGAGTTTCTCGCGCAGATCGAGGCCGTCGACCACTTCACCGACAATATGGTCGCCTATCCCGGCCGCACCTTCGGGCAGATGTACCACCAGCTGTTCCGGTCGAACGATCTGGCCGAAGGCGGGATGGATATCTCCGGCAAGCGGATCTCGGTGTCTGACGTGAAGGTTCCGGTGCTGGTGATCGCGGGTGCGAAGGACACGCTCGCCCCCAAACGCGCGGTGCGCAGGCTCACCGAGTTGCTCACCGGCGCCCCCGAGGTGGCGTTCGAGGTCTTTCCCGGTGGCCATCTCGGGGTGCTCACCGGTCGGGGTGCCCGGACCACCACCTGGCCGAGGATCGACGAGTTCATCGACTCACACGGCGCTCGTCAGGTGGCCTGATCGGCGAGCTTCTGCCGCAGCGCGTAGATGGCGATGCCCGCGGCCACGCCGACGTTGAGCGATTCGGTGTCGCCTGCCATCGGGATCGCCAGCACCGCATCGGCGGCGGCGAGCACCTCGTCGCTCACTCCCACGGTCTCGTTGCCGAGCACCAACGCCAGCCCGCCACCCCGCCGCGGCACGAAGGACCGCAGTGCGCTTCCGCGTGGGCTGCTCACCACCACCTCGAACCCGTTACCACGCAATGCTTTCAGGGCTTCACGCGGGTTCGGGTAGCGGTGCACCGCTACCCGCAGTACCGCACACCGGGAGGCGTCGAGCACCCGGCGGCTGGAGAGATCGGTCTCCCGGTCGGTGCACACGATGTCGGGGGCGCCGAGCCCGCACGCGGTGCGGATGACGGTGCCGAGGTTGCCGGGGTCCGCTATCCCGTCCAGCACCAGCGCGAGTTGCCCGTACCGCCGGTCGGGGTCGCTCTCGGCTGGCAGCGGCGCGATCGCGATCGCGGTGATCGGTCGCTGGCTGCGCAGTGCCTGGCGCAGTACCGACGGTGTGGCACCGATCGCGGGTACCCCGGCAGCGGTGGTCAGCGCGGCGAGCGGTGCGTCCGGTTCGGTGAGCACGAACTCCAGCGGCACCCCTGCCGTCATCGCCTGCTCGATCAGCAGCGCGCCCTCGATGACGCACCGGCGTTGCGCCTCCCTGGCCGCGCGTGAACACAGCGCTCTGACCTGCGCGATGTGGGGGTCTTTCACCGAGGTGATCGTGGCGGTCACGCGGTGCAGGATAGCCCGAGGTGGCCATGAGAAAGTATCCACGTGGGCACGCAGGACGGACATTACTTCGCGCGGCGGCCCGGCAGCCGCAGCGCACCCGGCGAGGTCGAGGTTCGGCTGCCGGAGCTGTCGTTCACGCTGGCGACCGACGCGGGAGTGTTCTCGCGCCAGCAGCTCGATCCCGGCACCAGGGTGCTGCTCGAGCACATGCCGCTGCCGGGGGGCGACGGCGAGGTGCTCGACCTGGGCTGCGGCTACGGTCCGATCGCGATCGCGCTGTCCCGGTTGCGGCCAGCCAACCGGGTGTGGGCGGTCGATGTGAACACCAGGGCGCTGGATCTGGTGCGGCGCAACGCGGCGGCGCTCGGCGCGCCCAATCTGGTGGCGAGCGCTCCTGAAGATGTGCCAGCAGATATCCGGTTCTCCCTGCTGTACTCCAACCCGCCAATCCGGATCGGGAAGCCCGCGCTGCACGAGTTGCTTCTCGGGTGGCTGCCTCGACTGACGCCCGAGGGGCGCGGTTATCTCGTGGTGCAGCGCAATCTCGGTGCGGATTCCCTGGCAGCCTGGCTGATCGGGCAGGGATATCCGACCAAGCGGATCGCCTCGCAGCGCGGTTACCGGGTGTTCGAGGTGGCGGCAGGCGAGGGTTGAGCAGCGGTGTCGAGCGCCATGCGGGCGAGCAGTACCAGTTCGGCGTGGAATCCGGGCCGTGAGCTGACCTGGCGTGTTCTGGCGAGGTCGTTGACGATGGTCAGCGCGGCATGCGCGCTGACTCTGGCCGCGCCCTCGTCGAGTCCGGGATCCACCGCCATCAGTAACTGCACCCACTGGGTGACGTACCCCCGTTGCAGTCGCACCAGCTCTGCCCGTTCCGGTCCTGGCAGGTTCGCCAGCTCGGTGGTGTAAACCATGACGAGATCGACATTGCGGGTGAAATTGTCAGCATAGGAGTCCAGGAGCCCTCGCAGTGCCTGCTGCGGCCCCGCGGCCGTATCGATGGCGCGGGCGGCGTCGGTGGCCAGGCGATCGGCCATCCGCCTGCAGCCGGTCAGCAGTAGATCTGTCTTGCCGGAGAAGTGCCGGTAAACACTGGCTGGGGCGAGACCCGCCGCCTGGCCGATCTCTTCGATGCTCACGGCATGGAAACCGCGCTCGCGGAACAACCTGGTGGCCTCCGTGAGCAGCGACTCCCTCCTAGTCCGCCGCGATGCCGTCGCCGCGCCCGCCCACGCGCGTGCGTCGCCGTTCGGCGCGGACCTCGGCAGCGTCGAGAGGTCGGTATCTGCCACCGCGAGCGCGATTCGGAGCAGCAGGTCGGTGAGCTGGCGTTTGCCGATCCTGGTGCGGTGGACCGCGACGCTGCCGAGCACGCTGAGCGCCGCCCAGCACAGTAGTTCGGCCTCGGGCTGCGGCAGTCCCCTCCGGTAGGCGCGCAGCTCGCGACTGAGAAGGCCCAGCAGCCTGCCGCCCTGGTGCAGCACCGCTTGCCGCCCGTCGGCCGAGAGGTGTGCCCCCTGCCACCGCCACAGCGCGGTGATATCCCTGCGTTCGACGGAGAGCTCGGCAAGCGACCGCAACAGCCGCGGTAACCGGTTTTCCTGTGTACCGTCACGGGCCCGCAGGCTCAGTTCGGCGGCACGGTTGAGCGAGTCGAGTGCGGAGAGCAACACCGTGGCAAGCAGGTCCTGCTTGCTGGCGAAATGTCGGTACAGTGCGGGCCCGCTGATGCCTGCCGCCGCCGCGATGTCGTTCACCCCGACACCGTGGTAGCCGTGCTTACCGAACAGCTCGGCGGCGATCGCCACCAGTTCATCGCTGCGGTTCGGCGAGCGCCTACCTCGCGAGCGTGGCAAGCTGTTCGCATTCTGTCGGGCCGTCACCCCGCCTCCCTTCATGGTGGTCAGTACCACGTTATGCAGGTGCTCAGGGCATTGACAAGTCGGGAGGCAGGGGCATGATGTTAATGAGTATTCGCACCGTCTGAGAGGACCGCTTGAGCGATGGCAACCGAGGCGTTCATCTATGACGCGATCCGCACACCGCGTGGCCGTGGCAAGAAAACCGGATCACTGTACGAGGTCAAGCCCATCTCGCTGGTCGTCGGCCTGATCGACGAGCTCCGCAGGCGGCACCCCGATCTCGATGTCGACCGGATCTCCGATCTGGTACTCGGCGTGGTCAGCCCGGTCGGCGACCAGGGCGCCGACATCGCGCGGACCGCGGTGCTGGCTTCCGGACTGCCCGACACGATGGGCGGGGTTCAGCTCAACCGTTTCTGCGCCTCTGGCCTTGAGGCCGTCAACATCGCGGCACAGAAGGTGCGCTCCGGCTGGGACGAACTGGTGATCGGCGGCGGCGTGGAATCCATGTCGCGGGTGCCGATGGGCTCCGACGGTGGCGCGTGGGCGATGGATCCCGCGACCGCGTACGACACCTCGTTCGCGCCGCAGGGCATCGGGGCCGACCTGATCGCCACCATCGAGGGCTTCTCCCGCGAGGACGTCGACGCCTTCGCGGTGCGCTCCCAGCATGCGGCCGCGGCCGCATGGTCGGGCGGCTACTTCGCGAAGTCGGTCGTCCCGGTGAAGGATGCCAACGGGATCACCATCCTCGATCACGACGAGCACATGCGCCCCGAATCCACTGTCGAGGGGCTCGGCAAGCTGTCGCCGTCGTTCGCCGCGATCGGTGACATGGGTGGTTTCGACGCGGTAGCACTGCAGAAGTACCACTGGGTGGAGAAGATCAATCATGTGCACCACGCGGGGAACTCCTCTGGCATCGTGGACGGCGCCGCGCTGGTGCTCGTCGGCAGCGAGCAGGTAGGCAGTGATCTCGGCCTGACGCCGAGGGCGCGGGTGGTCGCCACGGCGACCAGCGGTGCCGACGCCACGATCATGCTCACCGGCCCGACCCCCGCCACCAGGAAGCTGCTTGACACCGCGGGCCTCACGGTCGAGGACATCGACCTGTTCGAGATCAATGAGGCGTTCGCGTCCGTGGTGCTGCGCTACCAGCGGGATATCGGAATCCCTGAGGAGAAGCTCAACGTCAACGGCGGCGCCATCGCGATGGGTCACCCGCTGGGCGCCACCGGCGCGATGATCACCGGAACCATGGTCGACGAGTTGGAGCGCCGCGGTGCCCGGCGGGCCGTCGTGACGCTGTGCATCGGCGGCGGCATGGGCGTGGCCACCCTCATCGAGCGCGTCTGACTCGCGGCTTTCGAAAGGACAACCGGAAAAGTGACTGAGCAGAACATGATCCGCTGGGAGTCGGGCTCCGACGGCATCGTCGTGCTGACGATGGACGACCCGAACCAGTCGGCGAACACCATGAACCGGACCTATCTCGAGTCGATGACCGCGACCGTGGATCGACTTGAGTCCGAAAAGGACTCAATCACCGGAGTCGTCATCACATCGGCGAAGAAGACGTTCTTCGCGGGCGGCGACCTCAAGGACATGATCAAGGCCCGCCGCGAGGACGCGCCACAGGTGTTCGAACACTCCCAGGCCATCAAGGCCGACCTACGCAGGCTGGAAACGTTGGGCAAGCCGGTGGTCGCGGCGATCAACGGCGCCGCCCTCGGCGGCGGGCTGGAGATCGCGCTGGCCTGTCACCACCGGATCGCAGCCGACGTCAAGGGTTCGGTCATCGGCTTGCCGGAGGTCACGCTCGGACTGTTGCCGGGTGGTGGTGGTGTCACCCGCACGGTGCGGATGCTCGGCATCCAGAACGCGCTGCTGAGCGTGTTGTTGCAGGGCCAGCGGCATAAACCGGCCAAGGCGGCGGAGATCGGCATTGTCGACGAGGTGGTCGGTTCGATCGAGGAGATGGTGCCGAAGGCCAAGGAGTGGATCAAGGCCAATCCTGAGCCGGTGCAGCCGTGGGACGTCAAGGGCTTCAAGATTCCTGGCGGAACGCCGTCAAGCCCGTCCTTCGCGGCGACCCTGCCCGCCGTGCCAGCGAACCTGCGCAAGCAGCTCAAGGGTGCGCCGATGCCCGCACCACGTGCCATCCTGGCGGCG
>JBOHEL010000302.1:0-6355 GCA_050700995.1 Sciscionella sp.
CATCCGCAACCGCCATTATCAACGCTGAGTAATCAACTTCACTCGATCGCGAGCTATTAGAGCTGCAGCTTTTACTCTATGTAGCAAAAGTGCGACTCGTGTCAGGCTGTGCCCGGCAACCCGATCGGCGTCACGGTGCACTCGGGCTTCGTCGGGCATCCGATCCCAAGCGGGACACAACGGCCCAGATTTGTGTCGTTTGCCATCCCGTGGGTTCTGGCGCAGTTTGTGTGCTCGATGGTCGGTGTGTCGGGCGTTGGTCGTGCCCGGGTCGCTGTGATGATTGACAGGGTGTGATCTTGACGGTGTTGATGTTCTCTTGCCGCGTCTGGCTGGTGTGGTGATCGACGCGTTGGCGAAGTCGCGGTGCCCGCGCACGGTGCCGGTGGGCGATGCGCTGCTTTCGGCCTACACCGACTATCAGCACGAGCGGGCCAGGCTGCTCGGCGACGAGGACGGCACCGACAGGGTGCTTGTGAACCTCTGTCACGCCCCGCTGGGGGCGGCGATGACCGACGACCCGTCCAGACAGATCTCGGCCCGCCGGCAAACGTCGACCAGCCGTAACGTTGACCAAGAATGTCTCGGATACCGCCAGTACGGTGAAAATCTCAATCCGATGCGACGGAATGCCGTTCGTCGAGCTGAGTGCCCGTTCGAACTGCCGTGGTCAGCAACAGTCCTCGCCGCGCGAGCCGTGGATGCCATCGCGGACCGCGAGACCCGCGATTCCCAGTCCAACGACCGGGTCAAGCCACCACCAGCCCAGCAGCGTGTTGGCCAGTAGGCCGACTAGGACGGCGGCGGCGAGGTAGGCGCACAGCAGGTTCTGGGTGCCCTCGCCGGTTGTGGCGCCGGAGTCCAATTGTGCGCCGATGCGCCGTTTGGCGATGCCCAGCAGGGGCATTACGATCAGGCTAGCCATCGACACGCCGATACCCGGCAGGCTGGTCTGGGCCGGGCGAGCGGCGACCAGAGTACTGATCGCGTCGTAGGTGATGTACGGCGCAAGCAGGAAGAAAGTGACGGCCACGGCTTTCTGCGCGCGGGCCTCGGCGGTCTCGGACAGGGTGCGGGTGCCAGTGAAGCGCCAGATGATGATGACGCTGGCCAATCCCTCGATCGCCGAGTCCAGGCCGAAGCCGAGCAGCGCCACCGAGCCTGCCAGGACCGCGGCGGTGATCGCGACTGTGCCCTCGGCAGCCATGTAGGCCAGCGACAACCAGGACAACAGCCGGGCTTGTCCAGCGGCTCGATGCCACTGCGAGGTGTGGGCCGTGTCGGGCGCAGGCGTGGTGCGAGCATCGCTGCGGGCGGTCGTGTCCTGTTCTCCGGATTTCATGCCCGCTTCTCCCTACGGTCGCCGAAGTTTGGGCAGAGCGCGACGGCGTTGCCGCTCGCCGCGAGCACGGTCTCCGCTGCAGTCAGCACCTCGATCAGCGCGGGCTGCGCGAGCCGGAACATTGAGGCACGGCCGACCGGGTTGGACTCGACCAGCCGGCAATCGCGCAGGCAGGACAGGTGCTTGGACACAGTCGACTGTGCCAACCCGAGCGCGTCGACCAGGTCGGTGACCCGTGCCGGGCCGGTCGACGCGAGCCGCCGCAGGATCGCCAGCCGGGCGGGATCGCCCAGCGACCGGAACAACGCTGCCGCAGGTGCGAGTTCGAGTCGCTCTATTCCGGCATGGGAAGCGGTCATCGCCATATGGCGATGTTATCGTTGTTGGCCAGTCCATAGGGATCGGAGCATCGGTGATGGCAACGGTCCGGCATCGGCAGGAACTCGGCCCAGTCGGCATCGAAGAGTTCATGGACAAAATGGCCATCCGCCAGTGGGCATGCCGCGTGCCCGATCAGGAATGCGCGGGCAGCGGTCGCCATGCTGGATCGCGGCCCGCCAAGCCGAGGAGCCGATCGAAAAGCGGCGCGCGCTCCGGCACCGGCACCGGCGCTGCGAACAGGCCCGGGGTGCCCTGCGGGTGCTGGGCGGCCGATGCCCGCACGAACTCGTATACCGCGTCGACCAGGTGCGGGTCGCAGGTGAAGTCCTGGCCACTGGCCACGGCGATGTCCCAACCGTGCACGACGATCTCGTCCAGCGCGACCACTCCGGCGACTTCTCCGGGCAGATCGAGGCCGCCTGCCTGCGTCATCCCGGTCCATGCGGCCTCGTCGCGCCACGCTTGCCCGAGCGTAGCGAGGCGCTGCGGGACCCGGGTGCGCCAGTCCGCACTCAGCCGCGAGGCATCGGGGGACGGACCTTGGCTACCTGCCAGCGGCTGCTTGGCCGCAGCGGCGCTGAACGCGATCGACAGCCCATCGACATGGTCCAGCAGAGCGCCGACGGACATGCCCGTGCACGGGGTCGGCGCGGCCAGTTGATCGTCACACACCCCGTTGACGACGTTCGCCAGTACGCGGACAGCAGGCTCCAGATCGAGCATCACGGTCTCCTCTTCTTGGCGGGGGGTGACAGTTACGTAAGACCTCAACCGCGCTGGGAAATCATCGCCTGTTCCCTGCGAACTTCGCCGCACGACCGCGCGGCGAACATGGCGACAGCGGGCCGTCGCCCATCGGGACGGTCGCCGGCGAAGCTCGATCCTGTCCAGCCTCGACCGCGGTGAGGCGAGGAAGCCCCGTCGGGGCGAGGTTTCCTCTTTTTGGGGGCGCGGCGTCCTGTCTGGGTGTGGGTTGTCGAGGTCATGAACCCAGACGATGGCTTTCACCACTTCCAACAACTCACACCGGCTCCGAGGGCCTTACGACGCCCGAAAACGGCGTTCTTTTGATGTTCTCTACAAAGGAGTGGCCCCGGCATGCGCGGACAGCGCCATATCCATACTCGGCGGTAGGGGAGAGAGTGGGTACTCAGGAACAGGGCGGCGATCCGTGAACCGGAGCGCCGCCCTGCGGTGTGTCCGTTTGTGGGAGGCTCAGCCGGTGTTCAGTCGTGTCGCCATCGTCAACCGTGGGGAAGCCGCCATGCGGCTCATCCACGCCGTCAGGGAGCTCGCCGCGGAGACCGGGGCAACGATCGAGGTCGTTGCCCTCTACACCGACGCCGATCGTGCCGCCACGTTCGTCAGGGAAGCCGACCTCGCCCACAACCTCGGCCCTGCCTCGGCGCGCCCGTATCTCGATCTCGGAGTGCTTGAGCGGGCGCTGGTGGAGACCGGCGCCGACGCGGCATGGGTCGGCTGGGGCTTCGTCGCCGAGGATCCGGCCTTCGCCGAACTCTGCGAGAAAATCGGCGTGGCCTTCGTCGGGCCGGGCGCCGACGCGATGCGCAAGCTCGGCGACAAGATCGGTGCGAAGCTTTTGGCCGAAGAGGTCGGAGTGCCGGTGGCTCCGTGGAGCCGGGGCGCGGTGGCGGACCTCGACGCCGCGATCCGCGCCGCCGACGAGATCGGCTACCCGCTGATGCTCAAGGCCACCGCGGGCGGCGGTGGCCGCGGGATCAGAGTCGTCACCTCCGCGTACGAACTCACCGACGCCTACGAACGCACCAGCCTGGAAGCCGAGCGCGCGTTCGGCAGCGGTGTCGTCTTCCTAGAGCGGCTGGTCACCGGCGCGCGGCACGTGGAGGTGCAGGTCATCGCCGATGGGCAAGGCACCGCATGGGCGCTTGGCGTGCGCGACTGCTCTGTGCAGCGCCGCAATCAGAAGGTCATCGAGGAATCGGCCTCGCCGGTGCTCAGCCCCGAACAGGCCGGCGAGCTGAAGGCCTCGGCCGAGCGGCTGGCCCTTGCCGTGGGATATCGCGGCGCCGCCACCGTCGAATTCCTGTACCACCCGGGTGAACGGTTGTTCGCCTTCCTCGAGGTGAACACCCGACTGCAGGTGGAACACCCCGTCACCGAGCTCACCACCGGGATGGACCTGGTGAAGGCCCAGCTGCACATCGCGTCGGGCGGCAAGCTCGAAGGCACCCAGCCAGAGGAGTCGGGGCACGCCATCGAGGCGCGGCTGAACGCCGAGGATCCCGACCGTGACTTCGCGCCCTCCCCCGGCCGAATCGCACGGCTCGTGCTTCCTGCGGGCCCTGGCGTGCGGGTCGACACCGGTGTCAGCGAAGGCGACACCATCCCCGCCGACTTCGACTCGATGATCGCGAAGATCATCGCGTTCGGCCGGAATCGGGTCGAGGCACTAGGCAGGCTGCGCCGGGCGATGGCCCAGACCACCGTGATCATCGAGGGCGGCGCGACGAACAAGAGCTTCGTACTCGATCTGCTGGACCAGCCCGAGGTGATCGACGCTTCCGCCGACACCGGCTGGATCGACCGCGTGCGGGCCGAGGGCGGGCTCCGCACGCACCGACATTCCGCGATCGCGCTCGCCGCGGCCGCCATCGAAGCCTACGAGGACGAGGAGAGGATCGAACGGCAGCGCCTGTTCTCCACCGCGCATGGTGGCCGTCCTCAGGTCCAGCACGCGAGCGGCAGGCCACTCGATCTCAAGCTGCGCGGCGTCGGCTACAAGGTCAGCGCCGCGCGTGTCGGGCAGCACCGGTTCCTGGTCGGCATCGGCACCGGTGGCGAGGTCCGTCACGCCGACGTCGAGGTGGACCGGTTCGACCGGCACACCGGCCGGATCACCCTCAACCAGGTCCGGTTCCGGCTGGTCACCGGCACCCACGGGCCGGTCCACCTGGTCGAGGTTGACGGCGTCATGCACCGGGTCAGCCGGGACGAAGGTGGCGTGATGCGGTCACCGGCCCCCGCGCTCGTGGTCGCCACCCCGCTAGAAGTCGGTGCTGAGGTCGAAGCGGGCGCGCCGGTCATCGTGCTGGAGAGCATGAAGATGGAGACCGTGCTGCGCGCGCCGTTCCGCGCACGGCTGCGGGAATGCGCCGTCGCGGTCGGCAGCCAGGTGGAGACCGGCTCGCCGCTGCTGCGGCTGGAGCCGCTCGCCGAGGAGACCGGGGAAGCGGCAGGTCCCGTCGAAACCGCCCGGGCAGGCGAAACGGAGCTGGATCTGCCCGAGCCGCACGACGACATGCCTGCCAGGGACCTGGCGGGCAGGGCGCTGCAGGATCTGCGCAGCCAGTTGCTCGGCTTCGACGTTGACCCACACGACGAACGCCACGCCCTCAACCGGTACCTCGCCGCGCGGGCCAAGCTCGCTGCGACCGGGCAGCGCCCGCTCGCCGGCGAGATCGAGTTGCTCGACCTGTTCGCCGACCTCTCCGAGCTGAGCCGCAACCGGCCTGCCGGTGAGGAAGCCGAGGCCGACAGCACCGTGCACAGCCCTGGCGAGTACTTCCACACCTATCTGGGCACCCTCGACGCCGATCGAGCAGGGCTGTCCGAGAACTTCCAGGCCAGGCTCACCCGGGTGCTGGGGCACTACGGGATCGACGATCTGGAGCGCACCCCCGCGCTGGAGGCGGCGCTCTTCCGGATCTTCCTCGCCCAGCAGCGCGCGGCCACCGACGTGGGGGTCGTCGTGGAACTGCTGCGGCACTGGCTCGCCGAGCCGCCGCCAGGGGAGTCCCTGCGGGAGCCGGCCGGTCTCGCGCTTGAGCACCTGGTCGCCGCCACGCAGCTGCGGTTCCCGACCGTCGGCGACCTCGCTCGCGGTGTGGTGTTCGCCTGGTTCGCCAAGCCGTTGCTGCGGCGCACCCGAGCCAGGGTCTACGCGTCCGTGCGCGGCCACCTGCACTACCTCGACGAGAACCCTGACGCACCGGACCGCGTCGAGCGCATCGCCTCGATGGTGGCCAGCTCGGAGCCGCTGGTGCGGCTGCTCGGCCAGCGGATTACCCGCACGCTCACCGACCCTGGCCCGTTGCTGGAAGTGCTGACTCGCCGGTATTACGGCAACAAACCACTGTCGAATGTGGTCACCCGTGCCGTGGCGGGCTGCACCTTCGTCACCGCCGAGCACGACAACAAGGGCGAGCGGAGCCGGATCGTGACGACCGCGGTGGACTTCCCCGCGCTGCCCGACGCGGTCCGCGCTGTCGGGGAACTGGCCACCGCCGAAAGCTCGGGCGCCGATCTGGTCGTCGACCTCTACCTGAACTGGGACGAGCAGCCGGACATCGCCGAAATGGCGCCCGCGCTCGGCCAAGCGTTGGCCGTCCACTCGTTGCCTGCACAGGTCCGCCGGATCACATTCACCGTTGCCGGGCGCAGTGGATCGGTGATGCACCAGCACATCACCTTCCGCCGGTCCGAAGAGGACGGTGCAGGGTTCACCGAGGATCGGCTGATCCGCGGTCTGCACCCGATCATCGCCCAGCGGATGCAGCTGGAACGTCTGCGCGAGTTCGACCTCACCCGGCTGCCCTCCGGCGATGAGGAGCTCTACCTCTTCATGTGCGTCGCGAAGGACAACCCGTCTGA
>JBOHEL010000303.1:0-6339 GCA_050700995.1 Sciscionella sp.
GTGCTCACCCGCGGCGGCTCCCCCGAGGTCGAGCGCATTGACATCGCCGTGCGCCGCCAACCACGGCCCGAGCTCGGCGGCCCGTCCGGTGAGGACATTAGCGACACCGCCCGGCAGATCCGCGGTCGCCAGCACCTCCGCCAGCGTGATCGCGGGCAGCGGTCGCTCAGCGCTGCTGAGGAGCACTGCGGTGCAGCCGGTCGCCAGCACCGGGGCGAGCACGCTGACCAGGCCAAGCAGTGAGGAATCCTGTGGTGCGAGCACGCCTGCCACTCCGGTGGGTTCTGGCACCGTGAAGGAGAAATACGGTCCTGCGACAGGATTCGTCGCGCCGAGTACGGTCGCGATCTTGTCGGTCCAGCCCGCGTACCAGACCCAGCGGTCGATCGCGGTATCCACGCTCGCCTGTGCCTTGCGTGCCGTGACGCCCTCGCTCGCAGCGACCTCGGCAGCGAACTGCTCGCGGCGGCCTTCCAGCATTTCCGCGACCCGGTAGAGCACCTGCCCCCGGTTGTACGCGGTGGCACCGGACCAGCCAGGGAACGCCTTGCGGGCAGCGGCAACGGCGTCCCGCACGTCTTTTCGCGAGGCGTGCGCGACATTGGCGAGGAACTTCCCTCCGGCGTCCGTCACAGGGTAGGCGCGGCCGGATTCCGAGCGGCCGAACGCGCCGCCGATGTAGAGCTTGTACGTCTTCGACACGGTCACCCTGTTCTCAGGCATCGAGGTATGCCTCCAGTCCGATACGCCCGCCTTCGCGGCCGAAGCCCGACTCCTGGTATCCGCCGAACGGCGCGGCCGGATCGAATCTGTTGAATGTGTTCGACCAGACAACCCCCGCGCGCATCCGGCTCGCCATCCACAGGATGCGCGATCCCTTCTCGGTCCAGATACCGGCGGAGAGCCCGTACGGAGTGTTGTTCGCCTTGGCGACCGCTTCCTCCGGCGTGCGGAACGTCAGCACCGAGAGCACGGGGCCGAAGATCTCCTCCCTCGCGATGCGCATGGCCTGGCTAACTCCCGAAAAGACCGTCGGAGGGAAGAAGAAACCCTTGTCGGGCAGCGGGCACGGACTGGTCCAGCGCTGCGCTCCCTCCGCATCTCCTGACTCGGTGAGTGCGGCGATCCTGGCCAGTTGGTCGGCGGAATTGATGGCGCCGATATCGGTGTTCTTGTCAAGCGGATCTCCAATCCGCAGCGTGCCGACGCGCGTCCGCAGCTTCGCCATCAGCTCATCCACAATGGACTCCTGCGCGAGCAGCCTGGTGCCTGCGCAGCACACGTGACCCTGGTTGAAGAAGGCGCCGTTGACGATGCCCTCGACCGCCTGGTCGAGCGGCGCGTCCTCGAAGACGATGTTCGCCGCCTTGCCACCGAGCTCCAGCGTCAGCTTCTTGCCCGTGCCAGCCAACGACCGGCCGATCTGCTTGCCGACCTCGGTGGAGCCGGTGAACGCGACCTTGTCGATATCCGGGTGGTTCACCAGTTCCGCCCCGATATCGCCGGCGCCAGGCAGGATGTTCACCACGCCGGGCGGCAATTCCGCCTGCTGGATGATCTCGGCGAGCACCAGCGCGGTCAGCGGGGTGGTCTCGGCAGGTTTGAGCACCACGGTGTTCCCGCACGCCAGTGCGGGGGCGATCTTCCATGCCGCCATCAGCAGCGGGAAGTTCCACGGGATCACCTGCCCGGCGACGCCGAGCGGCTTCGGGTCCGGTCCGAGGCCCGCGTAGTCGAGCTTGTCGGCCCAGCCCGCGTGGTAGAAGAAATGCGCGGATGCGGTCGGCACATCGACGTCGCGCGATTCCCTGATCGGTTTGCCGTTGTCGAGGCTCTCCAGCACCGCCAGCTCGCGAGCCCGTTCGGCGATCATCCTCGCGATCCGGAAGATGTACTTCGCGCGCTCGGCCCCCGGCATCGGGCCCCACACCTTGGTGTAGGCGCGCCGCGCTGCTGTCACCGCCTTGTCCACATCGGACGGTGCGGCCGTGCTGACGTCGGTCAGTGGCTCCTCGGTCGCCGGGTTGATGCTCTTGATCGGCTCCC
Organism: Sciscionella sp.; assembly: GCA_050700995.1. Taxonomy (GTDB): domain Bacteria; phylum Actinomycetota; class Actinomycetes; order Mycobacteriales; family Pseudonocardiaceae; genus JBOHEL01. The sequence continues at coordinate 2,047 of JBOHEL010000303.1, forward strand.
CGGCACCATAGACGAATTCGCCGTCGATGAAGGGTGTGTAGCTCGGCTTGAGGTTGGCGATGTCCCGCGACTCCGGTGCGGGTGCGTACTCCCAGGTCATTTCGTCATCCCTCAGTCCACCGCGACGTAGTCGGGGCCGCTGTAGTGGCCGTCTTCCTGGGTGCGTCGCTGCATCACCAGGTCGTTGAGCAGGCTGGACGCGCCAAAGCGGAACAACTGTGGCGTCAGCCATTGCTCACCGGCAACCTCATGGACGGCGACCAGGTAACGGATTGCGTCCTTGGTGTTGCGGATGCCGCCCGCAGACTTCACCCCGCGAAGCTGGCCGGTGCGCTGATGCCAGTCATGCACCGCCTGCAACATCACATGGGTGACGGGCAGCGTGGCCGCGGGGGAGACCTTGCCGGTGGATGTCTTGATGAAATCGCCACCGGCCAGCAAGGCCAACCAGGACGCGCGCCGCACATTGTCATAGGTGGCGAGCTCGCCGGTTTCCAGTATCACCTTCAGGTGCACGCCGCCGCAGACCTGTTTCACGGCGGCGATCTCGGAGTACACCTGGCCATAGCGCCCGGAGAGGAACGCACCTCGGTCGATCACCATGTCCACTTCGGACGCTCCGGCCTCGACGGCGGAACCTACGTCGGCCAGTTTCACCGCTCGCGCTGCCCGCCCAGAAGGGAACGCGGTGGCCACGCTCGCCACCCCGATGGTGCTGCCGGCCAACGCTCCCACCGCGGTCTGGACCATGTCCGGATACACGCAGACCGCGGCGACCTGTGGGGTGTCGGGGTTGTCCGGATCAGGGCGGCGGGCCTTCGCGGCGAGCGAGCGCACCTTGCCGGGCGTGTCCGCACCTTCCAGGGTGGTCAGATCCACCATGGAGATCGCTGTGTCGATCGCCCAGCGCTTGCTGGCCTTCTTGATGCTGCGGGTGGCCAGTGCGCCGCTGCGCTGTTCGAGTCCTACCGCGTCCACGCCTGGCAATCCGTGCAGGAACCGCCGCAGTGCCGCCTCGTTGCGTGTGATGTCGGCAAGCTCGCCCGGCAGGTCGTGCCAGGGTACCGCCGCCTGTTCAAGCGTCATGCCGGCGAGTTTACGGCTCGACTTGATCGCGCCTCGTGCGTTTGGGTCGCCTGATGTCGACGCCTGCCATGATCGCGACACCCGCGATGCGCACGACCGGACTGCCTTCGGGTGCGCTGTTGTCGCGCACCCTGTTGTCGAAGGCGCCCACGATGCCGACGCCGTCGACCCGCACGTCGACGTCATCAGGCACGACGATGTCGACGCCGCCCCAGAACGCGAACACGGTGATCACGGTTTCCCGCGTGGTGAACCGCGCCTGCGTGAGGTCGAGATCTACCGCGCCCATGATCGCCACCGCATTGTAGCGGGCGGGAACCACCCACGAGCCCTTGCGATCGGCCCCGCTCATGATCGCGATGGAGGTGCTGCCGGTCGGTGTGCCGCCTAACCTCGCGATGTGGTCCCCGCGGGGCGCGGTCACCGGCAACGGCCCTGGAACGGGGAGGTCACTTGTCACCGGCACGAGCTCGCCGAAGGTTTTCGCGGCGTACACCGTCCGCAGCCGGTCATCCAGTTCCGCGACTGTCAACCTGCCTTCGGCCATCGCATCGTGCAGGATCTTTGCTACCCGCTCCCGATCGGCGTCCGAGGCGCGCATCGACTGGGGGTCGGGCCCATATGATTCGTTCGGCACACGAGAAGCTTAGTGCGTGTTGTAGGTGGGGAGGTGCTGGTGAACGGATCTCGCAAGCGGTCGATCAACCCGCTGAACTGGGTACGTGACCTGCCGCCGCTCTACTTCGCAATGGTGATGGCCACCGGTATCGCCTCCCGAGGGTTGCAGGCCAATCATCGCGAGCATGCCGCCGGTGTACTGCTGGTACTGGCTGTCGTCGCCTTCGCGGTGCTGCTCGCGGGCACGCTGCTACGCCTGATTCGCTACCGCGCGGCGGTGCTCGCGGACGAGGTGAATCCCAGCCGCTCGTTCGCGTTCTTCACCTTCGTCGCGGGTGCGAACGTGATCGCAACGCGGATGGCGGAGGATGGTCATCTGGCCGTCGCTGCCGCATTCCTCGTGGTCGGCACGCTGTCCTGGGTGGTGCTCGGCTACACGCTGCCCTCGATCTTGATCATTCGGCACGGTATGCGGCCTGCGCTGGCCGGTGCCGACGGATCATGGTTCCTGTGGGTGGTCGGAGCGCAGTCCATCGTGGTGGCGATCACCGCGTTGCCCGCGTCGCGGGCAGGCTGGCTCGAACCGGTCGCGGTGTCCGGGTGGTGCGTCGGGGTGGTGCTGTACCTGGCGGTAGCGATCCTGGTACTGGGAAGACTGTTCGCGTTCCCGGTGCGCCCTGCCCAGCTCACGCCTTCCTACTGGGTGTTCATGGGGGCCACCGCGATCACCGCGCTCGCGGGCGCGCGCATCCTGCACTGGACGTCCTCCCCGCTGATCGCCGCGGTGACTCCGGTGGTTGCGGGCATCTCGGTGCTGCTGTGGGCATTCGGGACCTGGCTGATACCGCTGTTGATCGCACTGAGCGCCTGGCACGAGGAGGCCCGCCTGCCGCTGCTCTACGAGCCGGGCCTGTGGAGCATCGTGTTCCCGGTCGGCATGTACGGTGTCGCCTGCCGGGAGCTTGGTTCCGCCCTTGGCGTGCGTTGGATGGCCGAGCTCGGTTCCGGCGTGATCTGGGCAGGCGTGGCGCTGTGGCTGGTGGTGTTCGTCGGCATGATCGTTTCGCTGCTGCGCGGCCTTATTGCCCAAGAGTCCTTGACTCCCCGCCCCCGCCTGTGAGTGGGGAAACTGCGGACCTTTCCTCTCCGGCAGTGGTTACGGTCAGTAGCGGGCGCCTATTCTGCGCCAGCGGCGGCCGCTGGTTCCTGGTTCGGTTGGCCTCATCGCGGTGCGGCTGCGGTAGACGATGAACGGGCGCCAGAGATACCAGAGGGGGTAGCTCCACACGTGCACCAGGCGCGTGAACGGCCAGACGGCGAGGATGAACCACGCGGCCGTGGCGTGTACCTGGTAGATCAGTGGTGCGTGCGCGATAGCGGCGACATCGGGGCTCCCCGCGAACAGTCCTCGGAACCACAGCGCGACGCTGTCGCGGTAGTCGTAGCCGGGGCCGAACATGTTCACGAACACGGTGGGCACGATGCCCATCACGATCACGATGGCCAGCAGGATCAGCGCCACCCAGTCAACCGGGCTGGTCGCGGCGCGCACCCGTCCGATCAGCATCCGACGACACGCCAGGATCACCACGCCGACGATTACACCGACCGCCGCGACGAAACCGGCGATAGCTGAGAACCAATGGTAGACGTTTTCCGGAACACCGATGGCTACGGTCCAGGATTTCGGGATGAGAATGCCGAGGACGTGACCGAAAATGGCGGCGAAGGTGGCGTAGTGGAACAAAGGGCTGCCCCATTTCAGCAGTACCCGCTCCTGCAACTGGGTCGAGCGGCTGGTCCAGCCGAACTGGTCGTATCCCCAGCGCCAGACGTGGCCGACCACGAAGGTCACCAGCGCGAGATAAGGCAGGATGACCCACCACCACAGCTCCCAGGTCGTCATCGTGCCTCCCCCGTGATGTACTCCGGCGGCGCGAACGGCTCAAGCCCGACCTGCTCGCCGGGCGGGCCGTCGCTGCGCAGCTTGGCGATGGTCGCGCGCTGCTGGCGGCCAGGTGTCGGCAGCCCGGCACACACCGCGTCAATCAGATGGCGGTAAGGGCTGGACGTCTCTGCGAGTCCCTGGCGCAGCAGTTCCAGGCCAGGCTGGCAGCGCACCAGCAACTCCCGCCCGGCATCGGGTTCCATCGCGGCGAACTCGAGCAGCAACGGTAGGTAGTCGGGCAACTCGTTGTCCGGCGGTTGGTGGCCTGCCGCGCGGTAGGCCTGCTTCATCGCGAGCAGTGCCATCCCCCTGGCACGGGTATCGCCGTGCCGGTAGTAGCTCAGATACAGGCAGCACCGCCTACGCAGGTCGAATGTGGACACATAGTGTTCGGCGGCCTCGGCGTGGCTTCTCGCCCGCAACCAGCCGACGAACTCGCCGACTGAGCGCCGCGCCGCTTTGTGCGGAATCAGTGGCAGGGCGGCGCACGTATCGGGCAGCGAGCCGAGCACGTGATCGTCCGGGTACTGCAGCAGCACCGAGGCGATCTTGTAGGTGAGCGCCTCACCGCGCGTGCTCACGGCCGCTCCCCGAACATGCCCGGTGCCGCGTCCTGACCGTTCCAGCCGAGCAGGTTGAAC
>JBOHEL010000304.1:0-6321 GCA_050700995.1 Sciscionella sp.
CCCTACGACTGAAGGAGTTGTACCGGGCTGCTCAGGACGCACAGCCAGGCGGATGGGGTCACACTAACCGCCTCAAGCAGGACGCCGCCAGGGCGAATGACCAAGCACGTGCCGCCGAACTAGAGATCCAGAGGATGAGCGAGGCACATCGCGCGATGCAACGGCGGCTCCTAGAGATGCAGGCTATGCTGAACGAACTTCGCCGCGGTCCGCAGGACAACTACCAGGAATGGAAACTCGAGCACCACCGCTCCGAACGGGAATTCCTGCTCATGGAGGAGCAACGGTCGAAAGCTGAGCTCGATGCCTCACGCCTATTGCTGAAGGCAGCCGAGAACCGCATCGTCGAGCTCGAACATGAATGCGCGTCGCTGAGGGCTCGCCTCACGGATTCGGCGGATCCGCCCACCCCGGTTCTGATCGAACCCGGGCGAAGGCCCTGGTACCGGTCACAAGAACACGGCCGGCGCACCTATTGGCGCACCTATTCACGGTTGCTCGCGGCCAAAGGCTGGTCCCCAGCGGCCATCGCGAGTACAGACGCGGCGACGGACGAAATCATCGGGCAGCTTACGAATCCCGCAGCCCAGCAAACCTATCAGGCAAGGGGCATGGTTCTCGGCTATCCGCAGAGTGGGAGAACCGCGAACGTCACCGGGCTCGTCGCCAAAGCGGTCGACGTGGGCTACCGGCTGGTGATCGTCCTCAGCGGCCCACGAAACGTACTACGCCAGCAGCTCCAGCAACGCCTCGATGAGGAACTGCCGTCGATGCCGGATACATCCGGCATTATTCGGCTGACTACCCAGGAAATGGATTACCACCGTCTCGCTGAGCGGCTCGGTGCCTTGGAGTTCGAAAAGCAGATACCAGAATTTCCGCTCAACGACCCCAGGAATCTACAGAGTGCTTCGGTACGGTTGATGGTGGTAAAGAAAAATCGGGCTGTGCTGACCAAGCTGATCAGCGATCTGCAGGCGATCCGCACGCCGCTCAGTGAGATTCCGGCGCTGATCATCGACGCGGACGCTGGCCTGTCCCATAATGTCTCGGCGTTGAGCCAGCCGCCTCATGAATCGATGGTCGCCGAGCGGGTTTCGATGCTTCTAAGGATCCTCCCGAGAGCACAATACGTATCCTACGCAACGAGCCCCATCGTGGACGCCTTCGTGGATCCGGCCGACGCCGAGGACCTCTTCCCACGTGACTTCGTCGTGTCGCTACCACGCCCGGACGGCTACCTGGGCGCCCGCGACTTTTACGACCTTGACGACACCATCCCGTTGGAGCAGCGAGATTTCGCTACCTCGCGGGAGAAGTCACACGTACGACATGTCGACTCCGACGACGAAGGCCTGCGCGACTCGATGGACATGTTCGTGCTCACCGGAGCGATGAAGGTCTATCGGGAGTCGGTGGGCGACGGCAGTTTTCCGCACCACACGATGTTCGTGCAGGGATCCTCGCGTATCGACGCACAGAACGGCATGCGGAAACGCCTTGATACCTTGTGGCAGTCAGCTGACTACAGTGGACCGGTGGGTCGTCAGCGCCTCCGTGTGCTTTTCGAAACGGATGTGCTGCCAGTTTCGCATATTCGCGGGAAGGGCCATGCGATCCCTGCCTCATTCGCCGATTTGCTGCCCAGTCTCGACGAAGCGCTCGCCGGCGTTGGGAGCCAACCTACCGCCGTGGAGGCGGGAGCAGACCAAGGGTCTTGTCAATGCTTCCAATGCTGAGCCTGTGCTTCGGCTTCCGCACCGGGTACCACGATCTGGTCCGTCTCTACTTTTACTGTCCGACCGAAACGGCAGATGAAATTGATCTCTACGCAGGTTTCTTATCGTTCTGTCGTCATGAGGACGAGCTGCGTGAAGAGCTCTTCAGAAACCGAAGGCTGGGCGGCCTCAACTGATCAGTGCGTCACCCGGCTTGACCTGGGGCGAGGGCTCGTACGCTCGCTCGCGGATCGGGCAGGTCCTACCTGCCCCTGATCAGGCCCGATGTGAGCCCTCGCGAGGGTCCCAGGTCAAGCCGGGTGACGCACTGACGCACTCACCACTTGAAACCGCCCTGACTCCGGCTGAGATGCCCCCATTGGTTGCGTCGAAGTACCCAAAAATCGTTGGCTTCCGCGCGATAGATAACGCCGAGCCCGACGACTGAGGTATGACATCATCGCAGATATGGATCGCGGAGGAACGGGAACTGCCACGCGACGCGCATGTCCGCGTGTATCTGCTACTTCCGAGCGTCCGGATGCAATCCGCTGATACTTGCCGACGTCCGTCACATTTCGTCACCGAGCCGTCGGCGACCCGCGCTGAGCGAGAGCAGCCGGCACGCCCTCCCTACCCTGGTGCAACTCGGTCGATGAGCGGGAGGATTGCCTGGCAGGCTGCGGAACTTGTTGCTGCGGTGCCGGGCGAAGGGTTTCGATGCCTGGTTGTGCGCTGTGCATCGTAGTCCGTCCAGTTGTTGTTGTTGGTCTCGGAATCTGCCGTCGGGTGCGCTGGTCGGTGGTGCGGTTTGGATGCGTCCTGTTGTGGTGACGGTGATCCGGCCGGATTCGTATAGGGTGTTGCAGCCGAAGGTGCAGGCCAGCATGGCGACGTGGTGCAGGTCGCGGCGTTCGTCGATGCTTCACGCTGCGCGTTTCTTGATGTGGGCGGCGATGAGGAAGTCGATGGGGTACTCGTGTCCGCAGAGGGCGCAGGGCGCGGTCCGGCTTTGTCCGGCCAACAGGCTGCGCAGTTGTGCCTGTTCAGTGCGGACGTTGACCTGCGCGAGCACGTCAAGGTCGCCGAAGTGCGTATCGGTTGGGGGTTGCCGCGTGGACAGTGACCGTCGGCGGGCGTGTTGCGTTGACCGGGTGCAGGCAGATGTAGCCGCGGTGGCGCTGTGATCAGATGACGCGGGCGAGTTCGGTGAAGGCCGCCGGAAGCCGATGCCTCGGGTCGGCATCCACGCCGAGTTCGTAGTGGCCGCGGCGGAGGTTCTGGACGAACGCGTGCCCGGCGCTGATCACGCGGGCCGAGCGCAGCCTTTTCAGAGCGCGCATCGGCCGCAGCCGAGCCTTCAATCGACCATGATCAGCCTCGACCTGGTTGTTCGCGTACTGCTCCATGACATGGCATGCAGCGGGGAGCAACTCGTCGAGCACGCGCGGGTAGGCCGCTGCCCGATCCGTCGTCACCTCGGTGGGTCGCGGGCTATGTTCCAGGGCGCGGGTGAAGAACCGCCGGGTAGCGGCCAGATCCCGCTTCTCGGACACCAACACGTCGATGACCTGCCCGTACTGGTCGATCGCCCGGTATAGATACACCCACCGCCGCGCGACCTTCACGTACGTCTCATTCACAAACCACCGATCCCCTGGCACGTGCCGGCAGGGCCGCGCGGCGTCGATCAGCAGCGGGGTGAACCGCTGCACCCACCGATAGATCGTCACGTGATCGACCGCGATACCCCGCTCGGCCAGCAGTTCCTCGACGTCGCGGTACGAGAGTTCGTAGCGCAGGTACCAACGCACCGCCACCGTGATCACATCCGGCGGGAACCGGAACCCCGCGAAGCTAGACGGTGGTGCTGGCACACGAGCAGGCCGACGATGCATCAGCACAGTCTGCCCGAGTGGGTCATCCGCCAACGCAACGGAGCCGTTCGGTCTGGTCAAAGCAGCGATGGACCGGATTGTGGCGAAGGGTTACCGGCGAGTGGCCTGTCACGACCCGAATCTCTGATCGCCCCGGCGGGCACGGGTGCGGCGATCCTGTCCCATAGTAGCGGCCGGCCAGTACCATCCCCGTCCGGGCCGGTGCGGGAAGCGGTCCGAGGAAATGGACCGGCCGAAAGACCGGAACTGCGCCTCGGACCGACTTCACAACCAGCACCGCCCCCACCGCGCCCTGCATCACGCTGCGCCGCTCAAGCCACTCCCCCCGCCCTCGTCACAGCCCGGCCTTCACCTCCGACGTCGCGATCGGCTCGGCGGGCTGATCCACGAATATGCCCAGGTCGCATGACGTGGATGACCAATTCGTCACCCACACGCATGGGGCCAACGCCTGCAAGCCGTTACCCACTCGCGTCCTAGGTAGGCTCATCAACGACTATCGATACGCGGGTTTGACCTGCTACGATGACTTTTTGAGCAGTATCGGGTGCCCCCGTCTTCCCTCTCGGCATACTAGCGCTTCGCCTCATCGATTCGGAGCGACATGATATGGCGATAAAGATCTCTAAGGAGCAGTACTCGCCAGCTCTGTTCGACCTTTCCCGGGACGTTTATGGTGGGCTGCCGATCAAACTCGTCGAGCGATGGTTGGACACCGAGCGGGCCGATGACGATGCGGTACGTCTGCTGAAGGAGTACGAGGTCCAGGGTTACAGTGTTTCCTCGGACTCGGCCGGTCTGACCAGCTTGACCGGCCGGAAAGGCTTGATGGAAATACTCGCCCTGATCAATCGACCCAAGGAGATCGTATACGCCTACGGTGCGGCGATCGGCGGTCACGGCGTGGGTATCTGGGCCGCTGACAACACCCAGATGCTCTATCCGGCTTCGACAGGCGCCGATATCCTGCTTTCCACTCTATTGACAGTTCAGGACGAGATCACGCGCGGCTGCCAGGTCCGCATCGGGATCGGGGCGCATTTCGGCAACTTCTACCACCTCAGCGGCGGACTGTACGGCGTGGAGGCCGACGCGATCGAGGATATCGCGGAGAACGATACCGCGGGCGGCGAGATCGCCGTCAGCCAGTCGGTGGTTGATCGGCTGCCACCCGACCACTCTTTCACCCTCGAACCGAAGGACATTGTGCCGACTGCCGTCGGTGCCATGTACCGAGTGCTCGACGGTCCTCCGCTGGTCGATGTGCAACCGTCGGACGGGCAGTACCCACTACCGTATTCAGAGGAATTCTATACCGATCTGCTCTCCTATGAACGCTGCCTCGACGACACGGGATTCGCTCAGCAGTTGGCGGACAAGTATATGCGTCACAAGACAGTGGTACTCATCGAACGGCAGGCCCAGGGCTCCGCGACCCAGCGGCCAGCCTTGTTGGATGCGCTGGCACTGTCGGCGATGATGAAGGACGTCGGCCTGCGTCACCTACCGCCGGACGACGGCATAGAGGTCAAAGTTGCCGGCCCGCTCGGGATCTACCTCTTCGATGAACCGGCTGTCGCCGTCCGCTTCGCCCAGGAGTTCCGCCAGGAGTTGGCCGCCAGGAACATTGTCTGCCGCATCGGCATCGATCACGGCCCGGTACTGTTCGGAGAACTTTCTGGCGGCGGTATGGATATTGCCGGCATGCCGGTGAACATCGCCTCCAAGATGGCTCAAGACATCGGTAGGCCCGGGCGGATGTACCTGAGCGAAGCGATACAGGAACGAGTGGACGTCGCGGGCTTCGAACGCATTCGTTACACTGTTTCCGGGATCCAGATGGCCGCGTTCGAAGGTTGACGAAAAGGCAGGGCACTGCCCAGCCGAAGATTTTTCTGCCGAGATCACGTGGTGGCGCTAAATGCAACTGTGAGGATCAGGGTTGGTGATCGGTGAGGGCAGTGGGCGCAGTGGGCGGGCGTTGGCGATGCCTTGATGGGGGCGGTGGGAGTTGTAGAACTGTTCGTACTCGCGAAGGGCGTGGAGTAGGTGTCGCTGGTTCCAGATCAGGGTGCGGTCCAGGAGTTCACGGCGGCAGGTCTGTACCCACCGTGGGTCTGTTGCAATTGACGGTCACCGGCTCGGGCAGGCTGCGCTGATGCGTCGTCGCCCTGCCCGCGTCCCCGCGCCGAGGTCAAGCTTCACTGGAGTTCCGCTTCCCACCAGACGTGATCCTGGTGGCGGTGCGTTGGTACCTGCGGTATGGGTTCTCGTACCGCATGTGGAGGAGTTGCTAGCCGAGCGCAGCATCACGGTGGACCCGTCAAGCCTCGCTCATACACCACGGACCGACCTGCGAAGACGCTCATTCCTGGTCGGTCTGCCGAACTCCCAGCAGGCCGCGTGACACGCGCGTCGATGACTTTCCACGCTGTGACCAAGCGTAACCGTCGTTGTCTCACGGTTTGTCTCACGCCTCACGCGCGCCTACGCGCGTAGGACCACATCCGCGCGGTGAGACGAGACAATGAGACAAGCATGCCCCGTTACCACAGTGCCCACGCACCCAACACCGTGGCTAGTACTACAGGGCTAGATCTGTCGGCGTGTCTGCACCACGATTGTGATCATCTGTGCTGATCTTGCGCTCATGCTGTGCTGTGATGAGGATGGTCCGATGGTCGATGGCGATGCGGTGTCCTGTG
>JBOHEL010000305.1:0-6296 GCA_050700995.1 Sciscionella sp.
CGCGTGCGCTGTATCCCATCAACCATCTGGTCGTCGTGCGTGACGAGTTGATCCAGGCTCGGCCGAGCCTGGCTTCGGACGTCTTCTTGGCCTTCGCCGAGGCCAAGCACCGTTACGTAGACCGCCTCCGCAATGCCGAGATCAAAGCTCCCACAGCAACCGATCTCATGTACCGGCGAGTTATGGATATCACCGGCGACGATCCGCTGCCCTATGGCATAGCGCCCAACCGCCAGATGATCGAGCAATTGATCCGGCACGCCGTCAGCCAGCGAATCGTAGCAGAACAAGCGACCGTGGAAGATCTTTTCGCCGAAAGTACACGCGATCTCGTCGCCTGATCATATTCTTGCCGCGGCACTGGCGAAGCGTCCGGTATAAGGATGGAAACAATGCGTATCGCTATCGCAGCCGACCACAACGGCTACTCGCTCAAGACACACCTCGTCACGTGGCTGACCGAGCGGGGCCACACCGTGGATGACCGTGGTGCCAACTGCACCACCACCGTGGACTACCCACCGCTCTGTGCCGACATCGGCGGCCGGGTAGTGGCAGGCCACGCCGACCGCGGCATCGTGCTCGGCGGCAGCGGCTCTGGTGAGCAGATCGCCTGCAACAAGATCGCGGGCGTACGCGCGGGGCTGTGCCATTGCCTGTTCACCGCGGAGATCGCCCGCGCCCACAACGACACCAACGTGCTCGTCATCGGCGCCAAAATCGTGGCCCCCGCGCTGGCCGAGTTGATCACCCAGATCTGGCTCACGACGCCCTTCAAAGGAGGGCACCACCAGCGGCGGTTGGATCAGATCGCCGCGATGGAACGGGGCGAATCGCTCAGCCGCAGCTGACCTGGCGCTGATTGGTATGACAATTGGTCCTATTTTTGCTAGCCTGAATGCGATCCGGGGCGCTCCACCGACGCCGCCCGACTTCCTGGGAGAGAGTTGTGCCGCACGTAATCGCCGGACCCTGTATCGACGTCATGGACATGTCGTGCGTCGACGAGTGCCCCGTCGACTGCATCTACCAGGGGGGAAGGAAGAACTACATTCAGCCGGTCGAGTGCATCGACTGCGGAGCCTGCGTGCCGGTGTGCCCGGTCGACGCCATCGCCATGGACCGGCTACTCGCACCGGAGGAAGCTGAACACATCGAGGACAACGGGCGGTTCTTCTCCCAACCGCTGGCCGGGAGGCACGAACCGCTCGGGTCGCCAGGCAGTTCCTACAACACCGGCCCGATCGGCGTCGACACTGAGCTGGTGATCGGCGTGCCGGAGAGCGCATGAGGATACCCATTCAGACCATCGACACCGACTGCCGCGCAGCCGGAGAGAGTGAGCAGTTCATGGCCAAGAAAGGGCGCGTCTTCGTACGAGGGCTCACGTCGGAGACCTACGGGCTCGGCCAGTTCCGAGCCGAGCAGCTCGCCGCCGACCGGGTGCGGGACGACTCCGTCGTCGTCGACGACGCCAAGGTCGCACACTCCGGCGACTCCGAGCAGTCTCGCACCTGGTGGCGCATCGGCCCCGGTGACGAGGAGTTCCTCACCCAGACACTGCAAGTGCATTTCGTGGAGCTGCCACCGCGCAGTTCCAATCATGGTCACGGCCACCAGAACGAGGCGGCGTTCTACATCCTGGAGGGTGCTGGCTACGAGATCCACGACGACCAGCGCTACGACTGGAAGAAGGACGACCTGGTGCTGGTGCACACCGACTCGGTGCACCGACACTTCAATCCCTACGACGAGAAGGCCGTCGCACTGGTCATGAAGGCCAAGTGCACGTGGATGTTCATGGGCCTGATCCAGCAGGGCCGCAGCGGACCCATCGAGCGCGCCGAGGAATTCGGCCCGCGCGTGGACTGGTCGGCGATCTGGACCGAGGGTGTGTTGGACCGCAAGAAGGTCGTCAGCCCCCAGGACACGGTCTGGGAGACGACGCGGCTCGGCAGGATCCGGGTCATCAACAGCCCGCAGCGCACTGACGTTCGACAGTTCGGCGTCGACGTGTTCGAGCTCGACATTCCCGCAGGCGGCCGCTCCGGCATGCAGTGGAAGATGGCCGATGAGGTGCTCTACGTGCTGGAAGGCGACGGTTACTCGCTGCACTGGGAGGTACAGGCCGAGATCGCGGAGAAGTACTACGCGCATATCGCCAAGGAACCGATGAGGTACGAGGTGAAGACGGGCGATACCCTCTACGTCCCGCAGAACACCGTGGTGCAGCACTTCGCCGCCGATGGCTCGCCGCTGCGGTTGCTCTCCGCGCAGAACCGGGTCTTCAAACACCTTGGCTACGACAGGGTGCACTACTTCGAGGACGCACCGGAATACGCCGAGGAACTCAGCGCGGCTGGATCAGGATCCGGCCGCTGAGCCTGTGCGAGATGCGCGGGCCGGCGCGCTCGACCTCGGAGAGTGAGCAACCGGTGAGGCTGTCGCTGACCTCGACTTCCACCAGGACCTTTCTTGCGCTGCCCTTGGTCGCCATCGCCGAGGCAGTGGCCACCGGGCGGAAACCACGGCCGATGTTCACACCGATGCTTGCATGGGGTTACGCACAGTACCGGCTCTGCGGCGACTACCGCACCAACCGTGGCGGTGGTGGCCCTGGCATGCGGCGCGCGCCGGTACGCATCGTCCGCACTGGTCCCTATGCCGTCAGCCGCAATCCGATGTATCTCGGCCACCTGATATTTCTGGCGGGCCTGACGCTGACCATCCGATCACGGCTCGTCGGCGCGATCACCCTCGCGCTTGTGCCGTGGTTCGACGCGCACGCCGCCCGCGACGAGTTGCGGCTGGTGAGAATGTTCGGCGAGGACTACGCCCGCTACCGCGACACCGTGCCGCGCTGGCTGCCGCGGCCGCACCTCCGCTCTTGCGTCGCTGGTGGAGTCAAGGCAAACTAGGGGCTAATGGTATGTCCTTTAAGGAGTCGAGGCACGGATGACATCGCGCACCACCACTCGGGTCACGCATTACCACATCCAGAAGAAGCGGCGAGCCGAATTCATAGAACAGTGGCGCCAGTACCAGAAAACCGTGGTGCCGCTGGAGAAAGTCATAATGTCCGAGACTCAGCGCGGCACCCGCGTCGGCGTGTACACCGGAGTGGACGGCGACCAGCCGACCCGCTCCATGGACGCGCTCGCGCACGAGATCGATCCTGGCGTGGTCTCGACTGTGCACCGGCACTCATGGGATGCGATGGTCCTCGTGGTCGCGGGCTGGGGCTGGACCGAGATCGACGGGGAGCGCATCGAGTGGGGTCCAGGCGACTCGCTGCACCTGCCGGCATGGGCATGGCACCAGTCGGGCAACGACAGCGGCGAGACCGCGCGCTATCTCACCTTCTCCAGCGAACCCCTGCTCGCCACTATGGGCATGTCGGTGATCGAGGACGCCGGTCACAAGCCATTCGGCGAACTGCCGGGCCGACCCGCATACTCCGAGGGCCCAGGCGGCGACGATCCGTACGCGCGCAGGCTGCGCAGGTTGGCGCGAGACCAGCGCGACCGTCGCAGCGGCAGGCTGCACACCAGTTGGGATGCCCTTGAGCTGCTGCCGACACCCCGCGGCACCAGGACGACCTTCCTGCTCGACCGTGCCATCGGCTACCAGGCATCCGGCGTCACGATGGCGATGTTCGAGCTCGGCCCCGGACGCGGCCAGTCGATGCACCGGCATGCCGGTGAGGCATGGCTCTACGTGCTGGAGGGCCGGGGGCACAGCTACCTTGGCACCGAGCCCGAGGGCGGCCAGAACCACCCGTGGAAGAAGGGCGACCTCATCGTCGTCGACCACTTCCTGTGGCATCAACACTTCAACGACGACCCCGAAAAGACCGCCAAGGTAGTGCGGATCCACATGTTCGACAGCCTGCTGGAGACGATGCGGGTGCTGATGGACCCGATGGTGCTCTTCGAGGAGCCGCCGCAGCACATCCGCGACGCTCAGGCCGGGGATATCGGCACCATCGAGTGGCCTGCCCTCAAGCGGCCGACGTGGCCATGACACCCCCGGCGCTGCCGAGGGGAGTGCGCTCGATCCACACACTCCCCGCCGATCACCACGACGGGCCGTGGGACCACATCCTGGTGCCTGCCGGCACCAAGGAACGCCTGCTCAACCAGGCCTTGCTCACCCTCGTGCACGGGCGCGCACTCGCCACCCTCGCCGGGCTGCCGCACGGGCTGATCGTGTTGGCGGGTCCGCCAGGCACCGGCAAGACGACGCTAGCGCGCGGGCTGGCGCAGACGGCGTCCCGCGCGCTCGCGCCGCAGGGCGCCACCACCTATATCGAGATCGATCCGCATGCCTTCCCCAGCGAGATGCTCGGCGAGAGCCAGCGCAACATCAACCGCCTGATGACCGACACGCTGCCGGAGTTGGCGGCACGCCGCCCGCACACGGTCGTGCTGATCGACGAGGTCGAAAGTTTCGCGGTGCGCCGGTCGAGCGCCTCGTTCGGGTCCAATCCGGTCGACGTCCACCGTGCCACCGACGCCCTGCTCGCCGGTGTCGACTCGGTGGCCGCCGAGTATCCCAGGGTGCTGTTCGTGACCACCACGAACTTCGCCGAGGCCGTCGACGAGGCCTTCCTCTCCCGCGCCGACCTGGTACTGCGGCTCGACCTGCCGGACCTCGACACTATCGCGGCGATCCTGCATCACGCGCTGCACGAGTTGGCAGCCATCTGGCCGGGCGTGCTGCCGCTGGCCCGCGACCACGGCCTGCACGCCAAACTCGCCACCCGCTGCGAGGGATGGGACGGGCGACGCGTGCGGAAGCTGGTGCTCGCCGCGCTGGCTCAGCGCGGCGAGGTGGCCCGCGAACCAGGACTGCTCGCGGCAGACGACCTGCTCGCCGCAGTGGAGGGTTGACACCAGGCTGCCGCAGGCCAACCGCTGCCGCGGGACTCCCCGCCTGGTGCCGCACCGCGGTCAGTCCTCGGCCTGCCGCGTCGTCTCCGTCGGACTGGCAGGGGCCGAGTCCGACTCCGACTCGGGATCGAGGGCCTCCGCACGCCGGTACGCGCGCACCCGCCCGCCGCGAATCATGACGACGCCCGCATAGATGATCGAGACAAGGCCACCGATAGTCAGTGCGGTAGCAGGTCCCAGCAGCCCTGCCATCCAGCCCATGTTGACATCCCCGAGCGCTGGGCCACCGCGCGAGGACATCTGGTAGATCGAGGACACCCTGCCGCGCAACCCGTCGGGCGTCTCCAACTGCACCGCCGCGTGCCTAACAGTGGTCGCCATCGCGTCGAAGCCGCCGATCAGGATCCCGGCGAAGAGCGCGAGACCGAAGATCGGCGCCTGTGCCAGCATTGCGACGGCGATGCCATATCCGACCGATGCCCATAGCACCACCAAACCGAGCCGCGGGCTCTTGCCGACCACCCGGAAGACCACGTAGGTCGCGAGCAAGGCGCCCGCGCTCGGCGCGGCTGACAGGAAGCCGTACCCGGTAGCCCCGACTCGCAGGACGTCGACCGCGAGGGCGGGCAGCACCACCCGATATGCGCCGAACAGTGTCGCGGAGAGATCCAGCGCCATCAGTTGCCAGATCAGTGGGCGGCGCAGCACGAAAGATGCGCCCTCGGTGATGTTGGCCCAGACCGAACGCGCCTTCGCGTCGGGCCGCAGCGGTGGAGTCCGCACTACACCGAGAACCCCGATCAACGCGGCATACGTGCCGGCGTCGACCGCGTACATCAGGCCGGCGCCGTTGATCGCGATCAGCCCGCCTGCCAGCGCCGGTCCAATCAGGACCGCCAGCTCGCGGGACGGGTTCAACAACGAGAAGGCTTGCGGCAGCTCGTTCCTCGGCACCAGCGCCGGGATGAGCGCCTGGCGGGCCGGCTGGTCGAAGGTAGCCGCCGCGGTAGTGAGCACCACCGCGAGCAGCACCTGCCAGGTTCGCACGTTCCCCGAGTAGGTGACCGCCATCAGGGCAACCGCGACTACGAACGCGACCGCCTGCGCGCCGTGTAACAGTCTGCGCCGGTCGATGCGATCGGCGTACGCCCCGCCGATCGGGCTCAGCACCAGCAGTGCGACCGCCTGCGCCAGCCCTACCAGGCCGGTGATCGGGATCGACTTGCTCAGCTCGTAGACCTGAAAGAGGTTCGCCGCGACCGTGCCGCGGGTACCGATCTGCGAAAAGACGACCCCGAACCAGTACAGATTGAAATCACGGTGACGCAGCACCGGTGAGAGCGCCATACGCGGTCTCCAGTATCAGGTGGCCCTCCGGGTCATCGGTCCAGGCAACGCACGAGG
>JBOHEL010000306.1:0-6267 GCA_050700995.1 Sciscionella sp.
GGCTGCGCACATCGGCCGTCATCGGTGCTCCTCCTGCGTGGTGTGCCGTCCTGACACGCAACCCTAACCACCACTGCCGAGTTCCGGGGTGGCGACCGTGGCCTGCGGATCAGGCGCTCAGCTCGCGCTCAAGCGGGGTGCGGAAGCTCGGGGTGACACGCACATCGCCGAGCCGATCCCGTAGTCGTTCGGCCGCGACATCGATGGCGTGGACTGCTTCGCTGCCGACGTCATCCAGCACGCGTACCACGATATCGCCCTCGCCGCGCTGCGCCCAGCCGCCGACGATCCGACCGTTCCACCACACGGTCGGCCCCACGTTGCCGGAACGGTCGAACAGCGCCGGAGCATGATCGCCGAGAAACCAATCACGGTGCGCCCACCCCATCGGACTCGGATCGAGGCCGGGCAACAGGGCAGCCCACGGATCTGGTGCGGGCACTGGTTCGACGTCGTCGGGCAGTACCACTCCGGTCGAGCCGCCGAGGTCGACCTCGACCGGGGCGAGCGAGGCGAGAGCCTTCTTTGTCTGGGCCACGGTCCACCCCGTCCACCAGCTCATGTCTTGCACGGTGGCGGGGCCGTAAGCGGCCAGCCACCGGCGCGCCAGCTCTACCTGCGCTGCCGCGAGCGGCAACTCCGGCATCCCGTCGGGCAACCAGGATTCCATCGGCCACCAGCTGTACCTGCTGGACGTCCACGACCCCTGTGGACGCCCTCGGACGATCCGGCCGTCCGCGCCAAGTAGCAGCAGTATCCGGCTCGATACGTTCTGCTTGGCCTCATACGGTTTTCCGGCGGCAACCACTATCGAGGTGCGCAGCCGCGGCTCGTCTTCAGCCAACTCGGATGCGGTGGCGTTTCCGCGCGCCCGCAGAGCCCGAACCGTCGATTCCTCCACCTCGGATAGCCAGCTCGCCGGGTCCGGGGCGATGCCGGCACGCTGGAGCTGCTGGACGAACCTGCGCCGCTGCTGCGCCGCGATGGCCCGCGTGCAGCCTGCCTGCACCACCGGCGCCAGCTCTCGCTCCATCACGAACATGGTGCGGCGCATGCCAAGCAACCGTACCAGCGAGCGCTCCGTGTACAGGGCGTGTTCGATATCGGCGCTCGTCCCATCACGCATCCTGGCGAGCGCCGAAAGGTATACCGAGGCCGGGGTGGTGCCGTGCAGCGCGACCAGGCTCGCCGCGACCTCCCCCGGGCGTTCGGCTCGTGCTGCCGTCGCGAGCCGATGTCGTATGCCGAGCCGCGCCTGCCGTTCCGGTAACCCGATCCGTCTCATCGCTGCTCCTCGCCGTCGGCCCCTGCCCGCAATAAACGCAGGGTGTCAATTGTGTCGGCCTCCGCCGCGAACTTGTCCGGCCGGTACCTGACAACCCTCGCGAACCGCAAGGCGACCCCTCCGGGATACCTGGGGCTGGCCTGTATCCCGTCAAGCTCGATCTCGACGACGAGCTCCGGCCGGACGTGCACAGCCCACTGCGTACGGATCGTCGCGATCTGTTGCAGCGCTTCGGTTTGCCAGGCGAGTAGTTCGTCGGTCATACCCTTGAACGTCTTACCCACCATGATCGGCTCGCCGCCGTTGGGGTCGCGCGCGCCGAGGTGAAGGTTGGACAGGTACCCCGATCGGCGACCGTGGCCCCACTCGGCGGCGAGCACCACCAGGTCCACGGTGTGCACCGGCTTGATCTTCTGCCATGACCGGCCCCTGCGGCCCGCCGCGTAGGGCGAATCGAGTGCCTTCACCAGCACCCCCTCATGCCCGGCAGCGAGCGCGGCCTCGAACACCTCGATCGCCTGTTGCCCGCTGGGCCGCCGCACGCCAGGGATCATGAGTTCGCCTGCGATCCGGTGCAGCGTATCCAGGCGCTCGCGCAGCGGGGCGTCGAGCAGATCGTCGCCGTCCAGGTGCAGGCAGTCGAAGAAATAGGGGCGTAGCAGCAGATCGCGCGGATCCTGCGCGCCGAAGCGGCTCATGGTTTCCTGGAATGGTCGCGGCCGCCCGGAATCCTGTAGCGCGAGCGTCTCGCCGTCCAGCACAACGGACCGGCACGGCAGGCCCCGGACCACTTCGACAAGCTCGGGAACGCTGGGGGTGATCTCCCGCAGCGTCCGGGTGTAGATGTGCACCTCATCGCCGTCGCGGTGCACCTGGATACGGGCGCCGTCCAGCTTGTACTCCACGCTGGCCTCCCCGACGTCGGCCAGCGCGGCGGTGAGGGACGCGGCGGGGGAAGCCAGCATGGGGCGGATCGGGCGGAAGAGCTGGAGCCCGAATTCCGCAAGCGCGCTCTCGCCGCCGCGCATCGCCGCGACCGCGGTCGCGGGTAGTTGCCCGGTGAGCATGAACGCGCGACGAACCGCTCGGCCCGGTACCGCAGAGGCACGGGCGACGGCGTCCGCCATCACCCCTTCCATGGCGCCCTGCCTCAGCTCGCCGGTGAGCAGGCGGAACAGGAAGCGCTGCTCCGAGCGTGTGGCCCTGGCCAGCAGCGCCCGCAGCAGTTCGGTGCGACGAGCCGAAGAACCGGAACCTGAGATACCGGTGAGCTCCGCCAGCGCCGCGTCCACCTGCACGACGGTGAGCACCGGTTCGGCTGCGGCAGGAACGTCGAGATCTGCCAGGGTCCGCCAACCGGTCCCGGTACGGCCATGACGTGGCTGGCCCGCGAGGAATGCGGCGACCACCTCGACCTCCCCCTCAGCATTGTCCCCCGCGCAGCGGAGCAAGCCGGCGATCGTTTCGACCTTGGACAACCGCGACCGCGTCTCGGCGACCGCGACGGACCCTGCGACGACATCAGCGAGTAACACCTCCGCATTGTGCGCCGGAGCACCGACACTTCGCGGCGTACGACCGAATGTGGGCCTTCCCCGGCCACGGCCGCTGAAGGTGGCCTTCGTCAGTCACTGCCGGGCCAAGGCCACCATCAGCAGACCACCGGCTAACGTCTCTACAGTGCTTACGCCAGCGGGATCTGACAGCGCCGGCGAGCATCCGGTATTGCGGGTGCTCCGCGAGCGCGCGGCCGCGGGTAGCCGCCCGGGAAGCCGGACCGACGAGCACCATGTGGTGCTGTCCATCGAGGGCGGAGGGAACCGCGGCATCATCTCGGGCGGCATGGCGCTCGTGCTGGACGAACGAATGCTGCTGCCCGCGTTCGACGCGGTGTACGGCTCGTCCTCGGGAGCGCTGACCAGCGCCTGGCTGCTCAGCGCTGGTCTGAGCACCGGCATGCGGGCGTGGGCCGATCCGGCTTCCTTCGCGGCGTACTCGCGGCTGTCGAATCCGCTGCGGCGGCGACCGCTGATCGACTTGGAGTGGTTGATCGGCGAGTTCTACGACCGGACGTTGCGGCTGGACTCCGAGCACGTGCTCGGCAACCCGGTGAGCTTCCATCCACTTGCCACCGAAGTCACCACAGGTAGGGCGGTGGACCTGCACCCCTTCATCCACGACAAGTCCTCGTTGCACCGCGCACTGCGGGCCAGCGCTTCGCTACCGATCGTCGCAGGCAGGCCGGTCGAGATCGCGGGAAACCGGTACCTGGACGCAGGTCTTGTCGAGGCGGTCCCGCTGGACACGCCGATCGCGGCAGGCGCCACCCACATTCTCGTGCTCGGCTCCCGCAGGGAGGACGAGATGGCGCTCGACCCGGCATGGGTGCGGCGCCTCACCTCGGCCTGGTTACGCCGCTCCGCACCCGGTGCGCGTACCGCTTTCCTGGCACGCAACGAGCGGGCAGGGGTGATCGGAGCACGCCTGGCGCGGCACAACGCCGAGTACGCTATGCGGCCCGCAATACTGACGATCCGGCCTGCGGCTGGTGCGCCAAGCGTCGGCCGCCTGGAATCCGTTGCGGCGACGATGAGGGAGGGGCTGGCGGCCGGTCGGCAGGCGCTGCAGGTCGCGCTCACCTCCCTGGCAGGCCCGTGACTCCGTTCAGTCGACGCCCTCGGGAGTCGCGCCCTCGACCGGCACCGCATCGGCCACGATCCGCTCGATGGCGGTGAGATCCTCGGCGGTCAGGTCGATATCGGCTGCCACCGCACTGTTCTCGATGCTATCCCTGCGGCGTGCGCCGACGATCGCCACGTGCACACCAGTCTGCGCGAGCACCCAGGCGAGGCTGAGCTGACTGACGGATACGCCCCGGTCGGCGGCCAGTGCCTTCAACCGCTCGACAACCGCCACGTTCGTCCTCAGCTTGTCGCCGTGGAAGCCGCTTGCCTGGCTGCGCCAGTCGTCGGGGTCGAACTGCACGTTCTGGTCCCACGTTCCGGTGAGCAGCCCACTGGCCAGCGGGCTGTAGGCGAGCACGCCGATGTTGTGTTCGCGGGTGTAGGGCAGCACGTCGGTCTCCACGCCACGCCGGAGAAGGTGATACGGCGGTTGCAGTGTCTCCACCGGCCGGACCGCGTCGAACTCGGCGAGCTGCGCTGCGTTGTAGTTCGACACCCCGGCATGGCGGATTTTGCCCGCGTCGACCAGTTCCTGCAGCGCACCTGCGGTTTCCTCGGCCGGTGTCAGGCTGTCTGGCCAATGCACCTGGTAGAGGTCGATGTAGTCGATCCCGAGGTGACGCAGGCTCGACTCGACGCCCTTGCGCAGGTAGTCGCCACGCGCGTCCCTTGGCCGCTCGGCACCAGGATTGATGCCGCCCTTTGTCGCGATTACCAACTCGTCGCGGTTGCCTCGCAGTTCGTTCCGCAGCGCGTTGCCGAGCAGCTCCTCCGCGGTGCCGAAGCCGTAACCCTGCGCAGTGTCGAAGAAGTTGATGCCGAGCTCGCGGGCATGGTTGACGGCGGCGATCGCCCGCTGCTCGTCGAACGCTCCCCAATCCCCGCCGACCTGCCACGTCCCGAACGCGATGCGCGAGACCTCAAGGCCCGTCTTGCCCAAGGTGATCGTCCGCACTGGTGATACCTCCCGGATCTGCTGAAAGTGGCTCTTGTGTCGAAGTATGGAGTGAAAGTGGCTCTCGTGTACCTCTTGGGAACAAGAGCCACTTTCAGCCTCACCTACCGCCGCGGGCCATATGTAGGGGGTCGAGGGCGGCGTCGAGTTGGTGCAAGGTGAGTTTGCCGGAGTCCACGTGGCCGCGTTCCAGCACGACCTCGCGGATCGTCTTGCGCTCGGCAAGCGACTGCTTGGCGACGGCCGCGGCCTCCTCGTAGCCGAGGTAGCCGTTCAGCGGTGTCACGATCGACGGCGAGGACTCGGCGTAATGCCTGAGCTGCTGCTCGTCGGCGCGCATCCCGTCGAACACCTTGTCGGCCAGCAGCCGCGATACCGCCGCGATCAACCGCGCCGACTCCAGCACATTGCGTGCGATCACCGGCAGGTTCACGTTGAGCTGGAAGTTGCCGCGCGCACCGGCGAAGGCCACGGCGGCGTCGTTGCCGATCACCTGTGCCACGACTTGCAGCGTAGCCTCGCAGATCACCGGATTGACCTTGCCAGGCATGATCGACGAACCCGGCTGCAGGTCGGGCAGTGCCACCTCGCCGAGCCCGGCGCGGGGTCCCGACCCCAGCCAGCGCAGGTCTTCGGCGATCTTGGTCAATGACACCGCGATCGTCCGCAGCTGACCGGATGTCTCGACGACGGAATCCTGGCTGGCTTGCGCCTCGAAATGGTTTCGCGCTTCGGTCAGCGGGAGTCCGGTCAGCTCCGCCAGCTCGGCCGCGACCTCGGTGCCGAAGCCCTCCGGGGTGTTGAGCCCGCTGCCCACCGCGGTGCCGCCGATCGGTAGCTCGGCCAGGCGAGGGACAACCGCGCGGACTCTCTCGATCCCGTAGCGGACCTGCGCCGCCCACGCACCGGCCTCCTGTCCGAGCGTGATGGGAACCGCGTCCATCAGGTGGGTGCGCCCGGATTTCACCAGATCGGCCCATTCGGTGGCGCGCCGCTCAATCGTGTCGGCCAGGTGCTCCATCGCCGGGACCACGTCCGTCAGTACCGCTTCCGTCGCGGCCACATGCAATGTCGTCGGGAAAGTGTCGTTGGACGATTGGGAAGCGTTGACGTGATCGTTGGGATGCACATCGCGGCCGAGCGTCCGGCTGGCGAGAGTGGCGATCACCTCATTGGCGTTCATGTTCGAGGACGTGCCGGAACCGGTCTGGAACACATCGACCGGGAAATGGTCGTCGTACTGCCCTTCGGCTACCTTTCCTGCGGCCGAGGCGATCTCGTCAGCGATATCACCGTCGAGGACGCCCAGGCGCTTGTTGACCCGTGCAGCGGCGCCTTTGAGC
>JBOHEL010000307.1:0-6242 GCA_050700995.1 Sciscionella sp.
GGTCTACGGCTGGCTGCGCGATCACGAGACAAGCGCATGATCGAACACCGCGAGTGCCGGCGGTCGACGTGCACAAGCACGTTCAGCGTCCGCGTCGGTGAGGGGCTGGTCGGCAGGCCGCGGATCTGGTGCTCCGATGACTGTCGGCGGCTCGCGTCCGAGGAGCGGCGCGCGGCCGCCAGCGGCGCCATTGTGACCAAGTACGTCGTCCAGGAGCTCAGTCTGGACGCCCAGGCCGCTGCCGTCCTCGAGTCGCCCGCCGCGTGCCGTCGCGTGATCCGGCAGTTGGGACGGCGGTTCCTCACCGACGATCTCGCTGAAGCCAAGTGGGGTTCGGTGGACGCCGAGTTCAGGCAGTTTCTGTGCGCGTCGCGGATCAGGCCCCGGCGCAGGTGAAGCCGTCCGACCCTCCCAGAGATCCCCCAGGAGAACGTCGCTTGGGGTCTCCTCATTGGTGGTCAGGCGGGGCAGGTCCTTGGGCACGGTGACTCGGTTGAGGCGGCCTCATGACGTTCAGGTTCGGTCAGGACGGGAGGCTGCTCTCTGCCTGGGTGAAGCGCGTCGCCAGCGCGGTGCGCAACTCGGGGAGCGAGGTCGTCGACGTTGCCCGCGTGACGTCGCGGTCGATCCTGTCGTACTGATGGATGAGCCGGGTTCCGGTTTGCGACAATCCGGGCCACGTCACGCCGTCTGGATCGGGCTCGCCGACCCGGCCGAGGCGGTTCGCAGTCTCGCCAGTCTTCATCATCGATGAGTCGCCGGCCTCCCGAAGCAGGTCGTCCGGGTCGTAGGCATCCGGCCGCCACGATCTGCTCCACCTTGGCCAGCCAGCCAGCCGCGCAGGTGCAGGTGCTCCTTGGCGGTCCGCAGCTCCATCACAATGCCATCGCGCTATGGAGTATGTCGTCGTCAAGCCCCGGCTTGAGCCCGCCGTAGGTGACGACATCCACTGGGCGGCCAAGGACGCGCTCGAAGAGCTCCGTGAGCTCGAAGGGGCCCGTGATCGTCGTGGCCGCCGGTGGTCGGACGAGGAAATCAACGTCAGAGTCGGGTCGGGACTGACGCCGCGCGACGGAGCCGAAGAGGGCCAGGTCGCTGAAGTCCCGTTCGGCGGCGATGTCCTTCAAGATCGGTGCCGCTGCCTCGATCAACGTCTCCGCGTCGACCGCGCCGACACCGGCTCTCGCCTGCTGGCTCACGGCGGGCTGGTTGATCCCGAGTGCGCCCGCGATGGCGCGCTGGCTCATATTCCGGTGGCCAGCATCGCGCGCAGGGCGAGGATGCGCCGCAGCCGTGCCGTTGTCTCCTTGCGGCGGGCATCTCGGAACTCGGCCAACAGGGTCATAAGGGCACCTTGTCGCCGAGTCGTCTCGCAAAGAAGTTTGATTGCGCCGGACGAAAAGGGCCCGCCGTGCAAGAGGTGTGCTGCAGAGTGATGGGGGCGTTGGAGGAGGGGGAACGCTGGCGGGGCATGGGCGGTTGGCATGGGCGTGCTGGGGAGTGGGTCAAACGGTGTGGGCAGCGGGATGCGGGGGCGATGGGGAGTGGGGCGAGCGAGCTTGGTGTCGACTGAAGCGCCGTGAGCGGGTTCCTCGGCGTCCCTGGCTCCTCGCGACTCGGCTGGATCACGGTGAGCGAGGTCGGCAGATCGGCTCCGATATCGCCGTCCGTCGGGTGATCGAGGTTCTGCGTCAACCCGCAGTGCGGACGAGCTCGACTGCCAGGTCGATCAGGGTCCTTGCGCGGCGGACCAGCGGCTTGGCCTTGGCCAGGGGTGTTGGCTCGGCACCGTAGATCGTGTCACCAACCCCAGTGCCGCCGCTGAGCACTGATTGCCCAGGTGGTGATCCGATCGAAATCCGCTGCAGCTGGCAGGGGAGTGCGACCCTCGTCGAGGAGCGCGCGGACCTGCGCTTCGAGCGAGGCGATCTCGGCAGACACCTCATCGCGAGGAATGTCGCCGCGCTTCACCGCAAGGACACGCTGGCGCTGTCGGTCGGGCAGCGGCAGCGACAGAGAGCCGGAGCTTGCGATCTCGTAACCCTGATAGGCGAGGCGGAGGGCGTGGCTGCCGTACTTCACGTCCCAGCCGAACTGCTCGATCAGCTCGGGGCGGTTCGGGACGTTGCGCTTCGACTGGCCGAGCATCCGCTCGTGCTGAGAGTGCATGTAGCCCAAGAAGCGCTCGACCGCGACTTGAGACAGGAACGCGGCACGCATCTCGCGGAGCTCCTCGCCGAGGGGCGTGACCACGACCAAGGACTCCTCGGGGGCGTAGAGCGGCAGCATGACGGTCGGGTTGCCCTTGAGTGCCAGGCGCAGGTACTTGCGCAGCGAGTAGAGCACGAGATCGGTGTCTCCGTGCCCGCTGCGGGCTCCCTCAGGTTGGGTGCGCCAAATGTAGTCATCGCGGCGGCGGGAAACGCCGAGCACGTACTCGGGCGGCTCGATGTAGAGGCCCATCTCGTCGTGGTCGTCGGTGCCCTGGATGGCGATGCCGTGCAAACCGCTGCCCACGACCGAGCGCAGGATCTCATTGGGGAGAGCCACCTCCGGGTCGCCGTACTCGACGTTGCGGGGCGTAGACATGCGAGGACGGTAGGTGGCGCCGGCAGCGTGGAACAACCGGATATGTAGCAGTCGCGGCGCGACGCTATCGGCCTTGGACTATCTCGTCTGCCAGTTCGACCAGCGTGCGGGCGCGGCGAACCAGCGGTGTCGCCTGCGCGACCGTTGGCGTCCTCGTGCCGTACTCGACGTCACCCTTCATCGCGATCAAATCGCGCAGGGCCTTCTCCGCGGCTGCGGCATCTGGCCGCCCTGCCAGAGCTGTCCGCAGCTCCGTGGCCGCCTTCGCATGGTCCTTGCTCTTGCTCGTTGCGCCGGTCAGCGCGGTGACGATGGCGTCCTTGGCGGAGATGCCGGCATGGATCGCGTCGCCAGCGGCGGGAGTCAGCCGCTCGAGGTCGAGGTTGTCCTGGGCTGACGCCAGATAGTCCGTCGCTTTGCGCAGGTACTGACGCGCGTAGTTCAGGCTCTCTGTCGCGGTCACGAGGCCGCCCGAGCTCGTTGAGGCAACTCGCCGACGAGCGCAATGCCATCGCGGAGGATCTCGGCGACCACCGGCTCACGATCGGCTGGTGCCCGGGAGAACTCCCCGGGCGTCAGGTGAAGCACGTCGCAGTCGTTCCCCAGGCGCTCCTGCACCGCCTGAGCGAGGTCGGCGCGGCCATCCCAATCCTCGTTCGCGATCACGGCGAGGTCGACGTCGCTATCGGCGTGCGCCTCGCCCCGGGCCACCGAGCCGAACACGATCACCGCTTGGGCGTTCGTGACAGTCTCGGCAACGACGCGCTTGAGCATGTCGAGCGGGCTGCGCATCGAGCGCACGGGACCGATCGCCTCATGGCGGTCGTTGATGCGGTGGACGCCCGCACGGCCGACGGTCTCGGTCGTGATCAGCCCGAGCTTCTCGAGGTCCCGTAGTGCCTGCTGGACGGCGCTGAGGCTGTGGCGCCCGTCGATGAGTGCGTGCACGCGGCGGCCGGTCAGCGGTGCGCCGGTGCGCAGGAGCACGGCGAGCACGGCACCGCGGGCGCCAGGGATGATGCCGCCGAAGGGCTCGCCGAAGTTCATGTGAGTAGAATATCCGTCATATGACTGGATATCCAGTCACTGATGGACGGCGCTCCAAGGGGGGCCTTGTATTCAGGCCAGGGAGGCGTACCGGACGGGGCAGGAGGGCCAGCTCGGCGCGCTCGGCCTGGTCCTCAACCGCCTACCGGTGAAATCGCGACAGTGTTCAGTGCGGCTCGCGAAGCGCTGCTCACCGACTTGAGCTGCCGGCGGCTCAGGTGCTGTGGACCTATTTGGCGTCGGTGACGACGACCGTCTGCTGGATGAAGCTTTCTTCGACGGCGGAGCGCAGGAGGAAGTCGGCGACGTTGGTGCGAGAGGTCGAGGGGAGCATCGGCAGCTTCGTGACGTCCTCGAGCGCGACCGCGGCGTAGCGGTCGGTGTCCTTGTGGTTCAGCGCGCCGGGGTATTCGAGGGTCCACTTCAGGTCACTGGCCCTCAGGAGGACCTCGGATGCGGCTTTGTCCGCGTACTTCTTGCGCAGCACAGTACGGAAGATCAGGCCGGCCAGGAGCGATGCCTTGGCCAGGGAGTCGCCGACTCCGAATGCGGACACGATGACGAAACGGTCCACGCCCGATGTCTTCGCGGATGCGATGACAGCTCGGACGGTGTCGGTGATCAGCGTCGGGGTCTGGCGAATGCTGTTCGTTCCGAGCGTGCTGATGATCGCGTCGTGGCCATTGGCGGCAGCCGCGATAACGGCGGAGTCGGTGACGTCGCCGGTGGTGATTTGGGCGCGTGAGTCGACGTTCGCATCGGGCCTCCGGACGAGCGCGGTGACGTGATGCCCCTCGTCGAGTGCCTTTTTGACAAAGTGGACGCCGGTGCGACCGGTTGCGCCGAGGACAAGAAGCTTCATGGTCCTTCACTTTCGCTTGCGGGATGATCGGGTGTCTGCGTGCGTACCCGTCCGTGCCTGACCGGAGGAGCACCACCAACTGCAGGTGACAGTAGTCAATAACACTGACTAATGTCAAGTCAGAACCGAGGCTTGCCGGCCGTGGACTGGCTGGGCGGATGGCGGTCCGGCGCGGCCGGCTGCGTACAGTCGGCCTACCGCGCGTAGGGGTCGGTGATCTCGCGGAGCTGATCCAGGATCTGTTGCAACAACGTGAAGTTGCGGGTGCCCAGGTAGGCCTTCCACTCCGAGTAGATCTCGTCGGCTGTCGCCGTGACGACCTCGACCGCCCGTCGGCCGCGCTGCTCGATCACGATCAACCGGGCGCGGCCGTCAGCAGGGTCGGGGATGCGACGGACATAGCCCAGGCGTGCCAGCTGATCGACCATCACGCCGGCGCTCTGTTTGCTCATTTGTGCCTGGTCAGCGAGGTCTGTGAGGCGCGAACCGTCCGGTGAGATGCGTTGAAAGACCCGGCACTGGGCGAGGGTCCAGTCGTCGAAGCCGGCCTCCTGGAGGGCGCGGAACATCCGATCCTCGGTGTACCGGTACGGGATGAACAACGACACCCCCAGATCAATCTGCTGCTCATCTTCCATGTTCGCGCAGCTCCGTTCGCCCCTCTGGTCCCACGGGTTTCACACCTTACGGCAACCCTGCCGGGGCAGATCGCCGACCACGCGGCCCGGCGACAGATAGGTAAGTCCGAAGCCCGCCGCGTTGCGCGCGCGCCATCTGCCCGCCGGTGGCTTCGCTCTGGGGCCTTTGTCAGCTGTGTGATCATGGAGTATTATAATAAAGAAAGCTGACTAATACGACCAACTGAAGCACTGACTCCACTGGTCTCCACCAAGCCGGCATCCTGGCCCCCTCGAGGCAGTCGGGTGCGGACCCCTCATTCGATCTAAGGAAGCTCCATGTACGACGCAGCCCTGTTCCTGCACCTCTTGGGTGTGGTTCTGCTCGCCGGCTCCATCGCCGTCACCTTGCTCGCGACGTTGCGGGTGCAGACCGCTGAGACCGTGCGCGAGCTGCGGTCACTGATCGCGGGAACGAAACGTGTCGAGGCGGTCATCGTCCCGGCGATGCTGTTCATCATCGGTCCTGGTCTCTACATGGTCTCTCAGCACGGGTATCACGGACGCATCCCGTGGAATGCCGGTTGGGTAGTGACTTCCCTGGTCATCACCCTGCTGCTGACGGTGATGGGGCCAACCGTGGAGGCAAGCGACGACCGGCGCCTACGAGCCGCCATCGCGAGCGCGACGAGTGAGCGACCGGAAGCCGATCTGCGCGAGATCCAGCTGGCGGCCCGACCGAGCTACGTGGTCTTCTTCGGGACCTCTCAGGTTGTGGCGCTGCTGTATCTGATGACGAACAGGCCCGGCCTTGCCGTCGCGATCGGCGCCTGCGCCGTCGCGGCTCTCGCGTCAGTAATTGCAGCGTCCCTCAGGATCCGATCAGTCCGTCGGGTAACGCCGGTTCCCGCGATGCCATCGAGTGGCGGGGAAACCCGTCGAGCGGCAGGGAAATAACCCCGCCGCTCCCATTCGCTCCATGTAACATCCATGTAACAAGACACCGCCGAAACACGAGAAACGCCGCCGAACGACCACAACGTCGCCCGACGGCGTTTCCGCAGGTCAGAGGCGGTCTTTGATCAACATTGGGCGTTGACCGGCCGTCCCTGGGAACCCCGAAATCA
>JBOHEL010000308.1:0-6225 GCA_050700995.1 Sciscionella sp.
AGAGAGATCTCCTCGGTGAAGAAGCCGGTGAGGGTCACGGTTGGTGTCCTGCTTGCCCTCCTTGGCCTGCTCTTCACCCTGCAGGGCGCAGGCATTGTCCAGGGCAGCGCGATGAGCAACACGACGTTCTGGACCGTGGCTGGCCCGATCATCATCATCGTCGGCCTCGCCATCACCGGCGTCGGCTTGCGACGCCGGGCACGCTGAGGAGCATCCACTGACACCCTGGCAACGGCATGGCTAGCGAGCATCGCGACGGCGCACCGATCGGTCGGCGCACCGTGCTTGGGCTGCTCGGGCTCGGGGCGGCCGGAGTGCTCGGCGGCCAGTGGGCGCAACAGGGGATGGCGAAGGTGGTCTCCCACGATCCGACGCAGTTGCTGTCACTGCTTCCGCTCGGGGACACCTTCCGGTTCTACTCGGTCACCGGTTCGGTGCCTGCCAGGACCGCGGCCACCTATCGGCTCAGGGTGTCCGGCCTCCTCACTCACGCCATGACCTACACCATGGCCGATCTGGCTGCCCTGCCGCAGACCGTGCTGGTACGCGACTTCCACTGCGTCACGGGATGGCATGTACCGCAGGTGCACTGGAGTGGTGTGCGGCTGTCCGTGCTGCTGGATCAAGTGGCGCCCTCGGCGGGAGCTACCGCCGTGCGGTTCTTTTCCTTCGACGGCACCTACACCGAGAACATGACCATCGAGCAGGCACGCCGCGGCGATGTCATCGTGGCATCGCGGATGCTCGGCGGCGCGATCACCCACGACCACGGTGGCCCGGTCAGGATGTACTCCGGGGCGATGTACGGCTACAAGAGCACCAAGTGGCTCTCCGGCATCGAGCTCACCGACCGCGTGGTGCCCGGCTACTGGGAGACGCGCGGCTACGGCCTGAACGGGTTCATTCAGCCATGAGTCCGGCAGGCCTGCCGAAACTGCCCGCGTCGCTGCGGCGGTTCAGCCTTGCCGAACGGGCTGTGCACTGGACGGTCGCGGTGCTCATGATCGCCTGCATGCTGACCGCGGCGGTCCTCTACAACGGAACTCTCGGCATCGCCGTCGGGCACCGTCGCCTTGTCGAGCTAGTTCACGTCTACTCCGGCTTCGCGCTGCCGGTACCGATGCTGCTCGGGCTCGCTTCGCTCGCCTACCGCACGGACCTGGGCAGGCTCAACCGTTTCAGCCGATCGGACCGGCAATGGCTGCGGTCACGCAGCCGCCACGACGGTTTCATCGAGGTAGGCAAGTTCAACGCGGGACAGAAGTTGAATGCGGCCCTCAGCAGTGGCGCGATCCTGGTGCTGCTCGGCACCGGTGCCATCATGTTGTTCCCCGCGCTGACTCGGCTTTCCTGGCGCAGCGGCGCAACCTTCGTACACGACTGGTTCGCGCTCGCGCTCGGGCTGCTCGTGATCGGCCACGTCGTCTTCGCGCTCCGCGACCCCGAGTCGCGCCGAGGCATGCGCACCGGCGCGGTGTCGACGCATTGGGCGCTGGCAGAGCATCGGGCGTGGGTGCGTGAGCAGGCAGGCGAGCCGGAGGACGATCCGACCGCGATGTGACGACCTGCCATGGCTGCGGCAGGCCGTCGCCGTTCAGTTGCGGAACAGGGCGCTGTAGGCGTTGAGGGCGGGCTGCCCGCCGAGGTGTGCGTAGAGGACGTTGCTTGACCGCTCGATCTCCCCGGTGGTGACGAGGTCGATCAGGCCCGCCATCGACTTGCCTTCGTAGACGGTGTCGACGATGACCCCTTCCAGCCTGCCGGTCAGGCGGATGGCAGCCAGCGTCGACTCGACCGGAATCCCGTAGTGATCGCCCGACCAACCCGCCAGCACCGTGATCTCGTCATTCCGCAGCTCCCGACCCAGTCCGATCTTCGCCGCGGTGTTCCGAGCGATCTTCTCGACCTGGGCGCGGGTCTCCCCGATCTTGGCTGAGGCGTCGATCCCGATCACCCGGCGCGGTCGCCGCTGTCCGGCAAATCCTGCGATCATGCCTGCGTGAGTGGAACCGGTCACGCTACAGACGACGATGGTGTCAAAGAATATCCCCAGTTCGCGTTCCTGCTCGACGACCTCATACGCCCAGTTGGCGAACCCCAGCCCGCCGAGCTGGTGGTCGGAAGCGCCCGCCGGAATCGCGTACGGCGTGCCGCCGTCCGCACGGATATCCCGCAGTGCGCTCTCCCAGCTTTCCTTGAATCCGATACCGAACTCCGCTTCGACGAGCTGCACGTTGGCGCCCATGATCCGCGAAAGCAGGATATTGCCGACACGATCGTTGACAGCGTCGGGCCAGTCGACCCAGCTTTCCTGCACCAGCGTGGCCCGCAGACCGAGCTTGGCGGCCACAGCGGCGACCTGGCGCGTGTGGTTGGACTGCACGCCACCGATCGAGACGAGGTGGGTAGCGCCGTGAGCCAGCGCATCGGGCACCAGGTACTCCAGCTTGCGGGTCTTGTTCCCGCCGAAGGCCAAGCCGGAGTTGCAGTCCTCCCGCTTCGCCCAGACCGTCGCCCCACCGAGGTGCTTCGTCAGCCGCTCAAGCGGATGGATCGGACTCGGCCCGAACAGCAGCGGGTAGCGCGGAAAATCACTCAGGGACATCGGTACTCCTACGGTTGTCGGATGCAGGGTCGTCCAGCATCAGGCGCAGGGTCTGCCAGTTCGCTCGCGCGGCCAATCCGGCGCCGTCGGCATCGCCGTCCCGGCACAGAGCGATGATCTCGTCGTGCTGGGCGACGGACCGGCGCCCGACGAGCGAGGAGAACCGCAGCCGCTCCACGCGCCGCAGCACCGGCGTGACCTGCTCCAGCACCGTCCGGATCACAGTGTTGGCGCTGGCCACCACGGCTACCTCGTGAAAGTCGTCGTCGGCTGCGAGCGCCGCGTCCACGTCGTCGCGGCGAAGCGCGGCCGCGAAGCGTTCGTTCGCCGCCCGCATCGCCTCAAGTTCGACGGCCGACAGCAGCGGGACCGCCTCCCGGACGGCGAGCTCGTGCATAGCGGCGGCCACCGACTGTGCCGCGCGAGTCTGGCGCAGGTTCAGCGGGCTGACCATCGTGTACCGTCCCGGCTTGGTCAGCACAAGCCCTGACTGTTCCAGCCGCGCCAGGGCCTCCCGCACCGGTGTCCGGCTGACACCGAGCCACGCCACCAGCTCACCGTCGTTGAGCCGCTCCTCGGGAGCCAGGGTGCCAGCCACGATCGCATCCCTGATCACCCGGTACGCGTCGTCGCGCAACAACGGCCGGGCAACGAGACTGCGCTCCCTTGGTACTGGCATGCAATATATTGCACACTGCGCGCCGCTGGATGTCAAGAGACGGGGTGCAGGCGCGATCGAGGAGGTGGTGTCCCTGCTACGGCCAGAGCGTGAAACAAGTCAACTGCGATGGACTTGTCTCGAAGCCGTCCGTCGAGCGCCATGCGCTGATCTCGAGTTCATCGGCGCCTGGGGCCACCTTGGTGAGCACGACACGCTCGATGTCGAGACGGAACCGATGTGACTGCATCTCGATCGCGCGGGCCATGATTTTGCCATCGCCGAGCCAGGTCGCGGGCTCGTCAGGCGGGGGATCCTCGGTCGGGCATGGATCGCGACGAAGGTCAGTTGCACGTCGTGCACCGGGCATCATCCCGAGGAAATCTCGCCGTCCTCTCCGAACTCGACCTCGGTCCCGCTGATGCGAGGCGCTCCGTCGCTGGATCGTGGCCATCGTGGCGTGCTTCCGGATCCCGAACGTGCGCTGGACGGTGACTGCCAGATCAGGCGCGCTGAACTCAACATCTGCCCACGAAGTCATGCTCTGCGCTATCGGCAAGGGCACCGACAACACCGACGCAATAGCCGACCCGTCACCGACCGGGTGCCCGGATGCGATCGTTGACCGGGGCGCGTCGATCCGTGTGCCGTTGCGCCCGGGGCGCCTGCGATCTCGGATGATCGATCGGCCGGTGACCTTGAGTACTGGGCCGATTTCTGGAGTGCTAGACCGGTTTGCGGCCCCATGCGGTGATCATCGGTGCGAGCATGAGGTCCACGTCGCCGCGGGTGAGGTTCTCGACGTGCGTCTCGATCTCCTCCAGCGTCGCCAAGCCCGCGGCCAGCAACTGGTCGCGGACGTGCTGGACCGAGGCCGCCTCCAGAAGCGCGCACGCGCGTGACGCGATCGGGAAATAGCCCTCCGCGCCGACGTCCGCAAGGCCTGCCGCACGCAGCAGCCGGGGAAGTGTCCGGCCGTACGCGAGCTCAGCGCCGCGCTCAGCCATCAGAGTGCGGATCCGGGCGCGCAGTCGGTTCGCCAGCTCCTCACCGGGGCCGCGCTCGTCCGGGCAGGCGAGCGGCTGCAACGCAGGGTCCGCGTCCTCGAGCACCAGCCATCCACCCGGCCGCAGCGCATCAACCATGACCTGTAGCGCGCTCGCGCGGTCGGTGAGGTGGACCAGCACCAGCCGGGCGTGGACCAGGTCGAACATTTCCGACGGCGACGGGTCGCGGACCACGTCGTGGCGGCGCACCTCCAGCGCGCCACCTGCCGCCGGCTCGATCCACGACACGTCGATGTCGGTGGCCAGCACCCGCCCGCCAGTCCCGACACGCTCTACCAGGCCACGCAGCACCGACACCCCGCCCGCACCCACCTCCCAGCACCGCCACCCCTCGCCGAGCCCCAGCGCGTCGAGGTGGCCGAACGTCCACGGATCGAACAGCTCGGCGAGCGCCGCGAACCGATCGCCCGCCTCCGGACGGTGATTGTCGAACAGATAGCGGCCCACGGCACGAGCATGGGCCGGTCAACGTGGCGCGGGTACAACGGTTGACCAACGTCACACTCGCGTCGTCGTGCAATAGCGCCCGAGGACATCCGGCCACAGGGTCGATGACAAACCTCAGCGATATCACCGCCCCGCAAGCCGAACGCCGACCGGGCCATCCCGACCGGCGTTCGGGATAGAACGTTTCCGCAGGCGGGCTGTGACCTGCGGATTCCCGTAACACCTGCCCGCGAAAATGCCCGGTGACCGGGGGCCAAGCGCTACACTTTCCTGGTCGGCTGCGCCCGCTGCAGCAACGACACCCAAGACCTCACCGCCCAGATCGAGGCCCTCGACAAGCCCGGCGTCGATCCGCAGCGGACCTTTGTCGATCACGACCTCACCGATGAAATCACCGCCCGCGCGGTCACGCTCAACCTTAGCGGCTCAAGCTGCCGTGCTCGGCTTCGGTAACCTTCGATAGCCTTCGATAGTCACGGACAGGAGGTTCACGCGGTGGGTATCAGCGTTACCCAGCTCGCTTTCGCCCCGGTAAAAGGTATGCGCCTGCACATGCCCGCGCAGCTGCGGCTAACTCAGCGCGGGGTGGACGGTGACCGGGCTTTCCTGGTGGTCGGCACCGGCAACGAGTTGCTGCTGACCACCCGCACGCCTGCGCTGCTACAGGTGGAGCCGACCTGGGAACCGGCAGGCCGTGTGCTGGGGCTGCGCTTCCCCGACGGTAGCGAGGTCTACGACACGCCCACCCCAGGTGCAGCGGCTACCACAAGCATGTATGACGGCCGCACGATTCCCGGCAGGCTCGTGGACGGACCGCTCGCCGCGGCTCTTTCCGAGCACCTCGGCCGCACCGTGCGCCTGCTGCAACGCGACCCGGGAGAGCTCGGCACAGACGACCGGCCGGTCACCCTCATGTCCGAAGCGTCGTTGCGCGCCCTCGCCCCGGAGCTGGGTGGCGCCGTGCCCGACCCCCGACGCTTCCGCATGACGCTGACCATCACGGGCGTGGACGCCTGGACCGAACACGGCTGGACCGGAAGCGAAATCGCCGTCGGGGAAGCCGTGCTGCGCGTGCTCGACCCGGTGCCGCGCTGCGTCGTCACGACGCACAATCCCGAGTCCGGCAGCACAGACGCGCGCGTGTTGCACGCTCTCACGCGGCTACGGGGCAAGGACGATATGACGTTCGGCGTGTGGTGCGAAGTCATCCGTCCCGGCCGCGTTCGACGCGAGGACATCGTGACGCCCGCCTGAGTCCGCTCACGGCACCTCGCTCGTCTCGACGAGGCCGTTACGCTCGGGCTCGTGGATGCCGAGACTGTGGAGGGCCTGCCGGAGCAGGCGAGCGGCGATGCGTGGGCGACGCAGCTGCCCGGCCAGGACCTCGTGCCCGCCTACCTGGTGTCGAGGTTCGCCGCCCAGTATCGGGTGATCGTGGACGTGTTGCT
>JBOHEL010000309.1:0-6213 GCA_050700995.1 Sciscionella sp.
CGCCCAGTGCGATCCCACCGCCGATCCACGCACCGGCGGTGGTGATTGCCGAGTTGAGACTTGACATGACTCTCCCTTACCCAATTCCGGTAAAACGGTTGTTGCGGATTATTGCTGAAGCCTTCGATGCACCTTCGTGCGAAAACAGAGAGATCAGTGCTCCCCCTCCCTGTCCTCCATCGCCTGGCCGAAGTAGATAATGGTCAGCAGCGCGAAGATGAACGCCTGCACCAAGCCGATGAACATGTCGAAGAGCTTCCATGCCGCGTTCGGAGCCCACTCGATGTACGCGGGCATCAGCGCGAACAGTTCCAGCATGATCACGCCCGCGAAAATGTTGCCGAAGAGCCGCAGTGCGTGGGAGACCACCCCACTGATCTCCTCGATCACCCACATGAATGCGAACGCGGGCATGTGGCCTTTGAGTGTGTGCACGAGTTGCTTTCCGGCCCCGCCGTGCTGCCGGGCGCCCGAGACGTGCTTCCAGCCGAACACCAGCAGCGCCAGCGGGTAGACGCAGTTCACGTCGGCGGTGGGCGGGGGCATGATGCTCTTATCGCCTATGTGCAGCGGCAGGATCGTCAACCAGCTTCCGACCAGCGTGAAGACGAACAGCGCAAGGGAGAGCGGGATCAGGAACGGTGCGACCCGCACCCCGATGATCGTCTGTACCTGATCCCGCATCATCTTCGTGATTGACTCGAAGGCCAGCTGCATGCCGCTCGGTACGCCTGAGGTGACCTTCCACCGCACCAACAGCCCGAGCACCACAACAATGCCCGCCGCCACCACCGTTCCGATGACGGTGTCGATGTTGAAGGTCAGCCCGAACAACGTCGCCTGCGCGTGCTCGGTCGGGTGCAGTTCAGCACCGGCGGCGAGGAAGTGGCTAGGCATGCTTACGGCGCTCCTTCATCACCGGCAGCGCGGTGTTCCCGATAATGATGAACTGGAAGACGGCGAGGCCGAAGAAGACACCGAGACCATCCGGACGGACGAAATAGCCGAGGGCGAGGGCGATCACCGTGATCACCACCAACCGCTGCGCGGAGGCGAACCCGACCGCCTTACGCGTCGGGTTCGCGCTGGCGATCTCCCGCGCGATGGCCCGCTGCAGCAGCCTCGTGTTGATCAGCCCCATGATCATCCCGATGAGGAACAGGATCCCCATCACGATGTGACCCAGGACACCGGCGGCGATCAGCGCGGCGATGCCGATGCCCGCCGCGATCAGCATGGGGCGCCGCAGGCTCATCATTGATGCGGCTGGGATGTTCGCCGCCGCAGCTTGTATGCCTGACACGGTTGACCCTTGACCTCAATCTTTCAGGAACGTCCGGAACTTTGTGTACGAGTAGACGCAAGCACCCACGATGCCCAAGCCCAGGCCGATCAGAGCGAAAACCGGGAAGGTGTGAACAAGCGAGTCGATCAACCAGCCCAGTGCCAGGCCAACGATGATCAGACCCGCGATCGCCGACCCCAAGGCGACGAAATCCCGGAGACGCGGTGGCTGACCCGGCACGATCAATCTACCGGGGGGCTACCAGCGCGCGATAACCACTCAAGCGCAGCTCCTTGTCGGTCGATGCGTCGACAGGCACGAGATCGAGTACTAGGCCTCGATCCGTCGCCGACGCGGCCGGCGTCCCCCGGGATTCGGGGTATGCCGCGCACGCTACCACAGGGTGGGAACACCCTCGGGCAGGGGCTGACCTGCGGGCACGTGCTCATGGCCACAGTTATTCTGGACATAACGTACCGCATCCCAGATGCACTGGTAAACGCTCGATAACCGCCGGGATCTCCGAGTCAGGAGCGGTGGGCCTCTTTCAACCTGGGGACGACCGAGACCAGCAGCGCGAGCAGCAGGCCGACACACACCACGCCGAGCACCACGAACTCGTTGAACACCGTCAGTGCCACCGCGCCGAAGGCGATGACCGCAGCCCACAAGTAGATCAGCAACACCGCCCGGCGCTGCGAGTGACCGATCTCAAGCAGCCTGTGGTGCAGGTGCATCTTGTCGGCGTGGAACGGGCTCTGGCCGTGCCAGGTTCGCCTGATCACCGCCATCAGCAGGTCGAGCAGTGGCACGAACAGCACAGCGGCCACCACCAGCAGCGGCGAGAGCAGCGCCAGGTAGTCGCGGCCGCTGAAATGGCTGTAGGAGAGCCTGCCGCTTGCCGAGGTTGACGAAGCGGCAAGCATCAGCCCGATCAGCATCGAGCCGGAATCGCCCATGAAGATCTTCGCGGGCTGGAAGTTGAACGGCAGGAACCCCACACAGGCGCCCGCCAGGGTGGCAGCGATCAAAGCTGGCGGGTAATTCATCACGTCACCGCCGGAGTCCCTCAGCTGCACCAGCGAGAAAGCGCAGGTCGCAGTGGCCGCGATCAGGCCGATACCGGCGGCAAGCCCGTCAAGGCCGTCGACGAAGTTCATCGCGTTGATCAGCGTCACGGCGAGCAGCACGGTGAGGATGCCGCCCTGGTTCTGGCCGAGCACCAGTACCGAACCCAGGCCGTTTCCCTGGCCGCCCCACGGCACCCAAAACACGTACCACTGCACGCCGAAGAGCACCAGTACACCCGCTGCGGTCACCTGGCCTGCCAGCTTCGTCAGCGAATCCAGCTCGAAGCGGTCGTCGATGATGCCGACCAGCACGATGATGGCGCCCGCGACCAGCACCGCGAACGGGTCGAGGAAGTACGGGTCGAACGCCCGCCGCAGCAGCGGGAGCTGGTGGGCAAGCAGCATGCCACCGCAGACACCGCCGAACATCGCGAGCCCGCCCATGCGCGGCATCGGCACCACGTGCACATCCCGCTTGCGCGGGTAGGCCACCGCACCCATCCGGAACGCAAGCAACCGCACCAGGCCGGTCAACAGGAAAGTGACCGCGGCAGCGGTCAGCCCGACCAGCAGGAACTCGCGGATCGGTAAGCCGTCGGATAAACCACTAGGCAGGGGCCCCACGACCGACCACGCTACCGCGCGAGCTCGACGGTGCTCGCGAGCACGTCCGATACCTCGTCGAGGCTCACCGCACCTTCCCGCAATGCCCGTGGTGACTCGCCGGTGAGATCGATGATCGTGGACGGCACGGCCGCACCGGACGGCCCGCCGTCGAGGTAGACCGCAACGTCGTCCCCGAGCTGCTCTCTGGCGTCCGCCGCGGTGCTCGCAGCCGGGTGACCGGTGCGGTTCGCGCTGGATTGCGCCATCGGCCCGACGTCGCGGAGCAACTCGATCGCGACAGGGTGCAGCGGCATTCGCACCATCACCGTGCCCCTGGTGTCGCCGAGGTCCCAGGACAGGCTTGGCGCCGCGTCCAGCACGATCGACAACCCGCCCGGCCAGAACGCCTCGATGAGTTCCCGCGCGACGTGCGGCACGGTCCGGGCAAGCCCGTCGATCGTTGACCAGGAACCGACCAGTACCGAAGCGGGCATGCTCGTGCTCCGGCCCTTCGCCGCGAGCAGCGCCCGCACCGCCGTCGCATCGAACGCGTCGCATCCGATGCCGTACACGGTGTCGGTCGGGAACACCACCAGCCGCCCCGAGCGCACCGCACTTGTCGCCGCGGCCACTCCCGCCGCCCTGCTCCCGTGCTCACCGCAGTCATAGACCGTGCTCATGACCTACAGATCCTGGCACGCCCCCATCACGTCACCCGACCCGCCCGTACCAGCGTTGTGCTGAAAGTGGCTCTTGTTCCAAAGAGCGACACGAAAGCCACTTTCAGCACGCTCAATTACACAAGAGCCACTTTCAGCATCAACTTGGGCGGCGGGCGGCGGTGGCGAAGCGGGGACGGCCGGTGAGGTCGGGGTGGTCGGTGACGTCGGTGAGTACGCGGCGGGCGGCCAACAGCGCCGGCACCGTCTCGCCGTGGCTGTCGTCGTGCTCGATGGCCAGCAGGCCTTGCCTGCCGAGCAGCCTGGCGGCGCAGGTGATCACCGGGCGGATCACGTCGAGCCCGTCAGCCCCGGCGAACACCGCACCGGCAGGATCGTGATCAGCGACCTCGGGTGGCACCTCGATGCCCGAGGGTACGTACGGCGGGTTGCAGACCACCAGATCGACCAACCCCTCGAGCTCGGCGAACAGCGTGGCATCGGCGACATCGCCGGAGTACAACCGGATCGGGGTACTGCCCTCGTCCACGCAGGCGTCGGCGTTGCGGCGCGCCCATGCCAGCGCCACCGCATCGGACTCCACGGCATGTACGGCAGCGTCGGGACGCGCATGTGCCAGCGCCAGCGCCAGCGCCCCCGATCCGGTACCGAGGTCGACGATCACCGGATTTCGCCGCCCCCGCAGCGAGGCCAGCGCCCATTCCAGCAGCAACTCGGTCTCCGGGCGCGGGATGAACACGCCAGGCCCGACAGCGAGGGTCACCCCGCCCATCACAGCGGTACCGGTGAGATGTTGCAGCGGGATCCGCTTGGCGCGCTTGGCGACAAGCT
Source organism: Sciscionella sp. (assembly GCA_050700995.1). Classification (GTDB taxonomy): domain Bacteria; phylum Actinomycetota; class Actinomycetes; order Mycobacteriales; family Pseudonocardiaceae; genus JBOHEL01. The sequence goes on from JBOHEL010000309.1 coordinate 4,473, forward strand.
GGCCGATTGCGTCCACCACGGGCGGGTCGACCAGCGGCACCAGCGGTAACCGGCCGCGCTCGACCGCCAACACGTGCGCGGCGATCAGCTCGGCGTCGTTGCGAGGGCTGGCCACACCGGCCGCTGCCAGGATGCGTTCGGCTTCCAGGATGGCCAGGCGTAGCGGCTGTCTCGTCACAGCAACAGCCTGCCACGTGCGCTCACCCGGTCGTGTGAGCAGCCCGCGCGAGTCGCTCCGCGCGATCGGCCTCGACCAATGCGTTCAGCACGCCGTCGAGGTCACCGTCGAGCACGACGTCAAGGTTGTAGGCCTTGTAGTTCACCCGATGATCGGAGATCCGATTCTCCGGGTAGTTGTACGTGCGCACCCGCTCCGAACGGTCCACCGTGCGCACCTGCGAGCGCCGCTGCTCGGAAGCCTCCAGCGTTGCCCTTTCTTCGGCGACCGCCTGCAGCCTGGCCTGCAACACCACCATCGCGCGGGCCTTGTTCTGCAGCTGCGAACGCTCGTTCTGGCATGAGACCACGATGCCGGAGGGTAGGTGGGTGATCCGTACCGCCGAGTCCGTGGTGTTCACACTCTGCCCGCCGTGACCCGACGAGCGAAACACGTCGACCCGCAGGTCCTTCTCCTCGATCTCGATCTCGACCTCGTCTGGCTCCGGATAGACCAGCACACCTGCCGCCGAGGTGTGGATACGCCCTTGGGACTCCGTCACCGGCACCCGCTGCACGCGGTGCACGCCGCCCTCGAACTTCATCCGCGCCCACACCCCGTCCCCAGGGTCGCGACTCTTCAGCGAGAGTGTCACGTCCTTGAAACCACCGAGCTCGGTGTCCGTACCGGCAAGCAACTCGACGCGCCAGCCCCTGCGCTCAGCGTAGCGGGAGTACATCCGCAGTAGATCACCCGCGAACAGCGCCGATTCCTCACCGCCCTCGCCCGACTTGATCTCCATCAGCACGTCGGCGGTGTCGTGCGGATCCTTCGGCAGTAGCTGCTCGGTCAGCCGTCGCTCCAACACGGGCACCCGCTCCGCCAACTCGCGGGCCTCCTCGGCGAATGCCTCGTCCTGCTCGCCCAACTCCCGCGCCGTCTCCAGATCGGCGCGCGCCGCCTCAAGCTCGTGCGCGGTCCGCGCCATCGGGCCAAGTTCGGCATAGCGACGGGAGAGTTTGCGTGCGGTGGTCTGATCGCTGTGCACCGCCGGGTCGGCAAGCGCTCGCTCCAACTCGGCGTGCTCGGCAAGCAGCGCCGCTACCGCCGAATCCTCCACCGTCGTCCTTCCCTCATGTCGCGCGTCACCAAAAAGCGCCCGCACCGCCTGGGGCGGTGCGGGCGCCTGGGACGAAGCTACTTCTTGCGCTTGCCGTAGCGGGCCTCGAACCTCGCGACCCGGCCACCGGTGTCCAGAATCTTCTGCTTGCCGGTGTAGAAGGGGTGGCAGTTCGAGCAGACCTCGACGTGGATCTGGCCGGACGTCTTGGCGCTGCGAGTGGTAAAGGCGTTGCCGCAGCTGCAGGTCACCTGGGTGACCACGTACTCGGGGTGGATACCGGTCTTCAATGGATGCCCTTTCGTTGTGGCCGCCGGGTCCCCGCTGCGTGCGAGGTGAACCGGAGCCGGACTTGACCGTCTGCCAGTCTGCCAGAATCCCTGACCAGCGGTGTAACGCACCCCGCTGCGGGGTTGTTCCGTCTCGGTGGAGCCGCTATCGCCGCAGCCTTCTCCGGCCAATGT
>JBOHEL010000310.1:0-6206 GCA_050700995.1 Sciscionella sp.
TCGCGGTCTGGATAATCGCCCAGGTAATCGGCTTCTTCTTCGATTCCTCCAGCTCTGGCTCCGGGCCGAAGGTGTCGGCGAGCACATCGGTGTCGGCACCCGCCACAACCCATTCGTCGACCACCCAGCCGCCACCGCCGCCTTCCCCGGTCAAACCGAATGACATTTCGGTATTCAACGTTTCCGGGACGCCCGACTATCCCGGCAAGGCGAAGCTCGCGATCGACGGCGACCCTGGCACCGAATGGAAGACCGAGGGGTACTTCGAGGACTTTCCAGCGCTCAAACCTGGTGAGGGCCTGATCTCGACTTTCGGTCAACCCACCAAGTTCGGCGAGGTCGACATCACCACCCACGATCCAGGCACGGTCGTGGAGATCCGGACCTCCGGCAGCGCGAACCCGTCCAGCATCGACGACACCCAGCTGGTGAGCGCGCCGGCAACGCTTGCCGACGGCCTCACCAAGATCCAGCTCAACCAGCCACAGCCCTCGCGATACGTGCTGGTGTGGATCACGCACCTGGTCAACGGCGGGAGCGGCCACTACCGGTCGACCATCGCCGAGATCAGCTTCCTGCCCGCCCACTGAATCCACAGCCAGTTACCCAGCGTCTCCAAAGCCCGTACATTGCGCGCCTGACCGAGGTGGCGGTGCGGCCGAGGATGCCGGGCACAGTCGCTATCCTCGGCGGGTGACCGCCGCCGCACCGTCCGACGCGGATCTCATCGCTGCCCACGCCGCGGGGGATCCACACGCGTTCGCCGAGATCGTCCGCAGGCACCGGGATCGCATGTGGGCGGTGGCATTGCGCACGGTGCGTGATCCGGAAGAGGCGGCGGAAGCGCTGCAGGAGGCTTGCATCTCGGCGTTCCGTGCCGCCGCCAATTTCCGTGCTGAGTCGCAGGTCACGACCTGGCTGCATCGGATAGTGGTGAACGCCTGCCTTGACCGTATTCGGCGAAGGCAGGCCCGTCCGACCGTGGCTCTCCCGGAGAACGGGCCTGAGCCTGCCGCACCCCGTGATGCCATGGCCGACAGGGAGACACGGATGGTGGTGGCCGATGCGCTGGCGGCGTTGCCGGAGGATCAGCGGGCACCGATAGTGCTTGTCGACGTCGAGGGATATTCGGTGGCCGAGACCGCGAAGCTGCTCGGCGTTGCCGAGGGCACGGTGAAGAGCAGGTGCGCGCGAGGTCGCGCGAAGCTGGCCAAAGTTCTGGGTCACCTGCGGAACCCGGACGCCAGTGCGGACGTCCGAGGAAACGCAAATGCAAATCCGGGACGCGCCGGGCGCGCGATCGGGAGGGACGATGACAGCGGGCGATGAGCGGCGGTTCCCGCGGAATGGGTACCCGCCGAGCGGACCGCCGTGGTCCACCGACGTGCTAGCCGATCTGCACGCCGGCGTGTTCGACGACCGGCTCGCCGCGAGGCTTTGGCCTGCTGTAACGGCCGACGTCGAGGCAGCTGCGGTGCTGGCGGCACTGGATGCCACCCAGTCTGACCTGGCTGCCCTCAGCGATGCGCCGCCAATGCCCATGCCTGAGAATTTTTCGGCACGGCTCGATGCCGCGCTGACCGCGGAGGTCAAGCGGCGATCCGCGTCGCAGCCGGCTCGCCGGGATGGTCCCCGGCAGGCGGCGGGGGCCAGCCGGGCAGTAGCCCGCCGCCGCAGCCGCCGCCAGCACCGCTTCCTTGGCTGGGGCGGCGGGCTGGTCGCGGCGGCCGCGGCGGTGGCTGCAGTGGTACTCATCTCGGTGCCAGGCATGCACAGCACGCCGGGGCACGGTGTGGCGGCACCGTCAGCCGGCAGTGCCGACGGCGGCCACGCACCACTCGCGCTGAGTTCCGGCGGCCTGGATCAGGCCGTACTCGGCAAGGCGCTGCGTCGGCATGACGCGGGGGCCTTCGCCGATCAACAGAAGCTCGCGGGCTGCCTTATGGCGAACTCCATCGCCCCAGAGTCGCAGGTCGTGAGCATGGCCCAGGTCACCATGAACGGCAAGCCCGCGACGTTGATGGTGCTCACCACGGGTCAGAGCGCGAAATTCCGGCTACTCGTGGTGAGTAACAGTTGCTCAGACAGCGACGCCGCCACACTCGGCAACACCGTCGTCGGACCAAGGTAGCCGCGCCGGAATAGCGGCAACGACCAGCCGCAAGGCTCTGCAACACCGGCACGACGCGCGGATGTGACACGCACGTCGCCAAGGAACAACCGACGCATACGATCGGTTGACACCGATGCACCCGAAAAGGGGTGCCGGATTCCAGCGGCGACACGGAGGTTCGCACAGTGGCAGCGCAGAATTCACGGAACGTGATCATCGTCGGTTCCGGGCCCGCCGGATACACTGCGGCGGTTTATGCGGCACGGGCCCAGTTGCAGCCCATGGTGTTCGAGGGTTCCCAGTTCGGTGGCGCGCTGATGACCACGACAGACGTGGAGAACTACCCGGGTTTCCGAGACGGGATCATGGGTCCCGAGCTGATGGAGCAGATGCGCACGCAGGCCGAGCGGTTCGGCGCGGAGCTGCGCGCCGAGGACGTTGAGTCAATGGAACTGGACGGCGACGTCAAGTACGTCACGGTGAACGGTGAGCGCTACGCGGCAGGTGCGGTGATACTGGCTATGGGTGCCGCACCGAGGTACCTCTACGTGCCCGGCGAGCAGGAGTTGCTGGGGCACGGCGTTTCCTCGTGCGCCACCTGCGACGGCTTCTTCTTCCGCGACCAGGACATCGCGGTCGTCGGCGGCGGTGACTCCGCGATGGAAGAGGCGACCTTCCTGACCCGCTTCGCGCGCAGTGTGACACTCATCCACCGACGCGAGGAGTTTCGCGCTTCGAAGATCATGCTGGAGCGGGCGCGCGCCAACGAGAAGATCAAATGGCTGACCAACGCGAGAGTCACCGAGGTAATCGGTGCCGACGGCAAAGTCACCGGCGCAGCCATCGAGAACGCCGTGACCGGTGTGCGTTCCACGCTAGACGTCACGGGGTTCTTCCTCGCTATCGGCCATGACCCTCGCAGTGACCTGGTGAAGGGCCAGATCGAGGTCGACGGCGACGGCTATGTGCAAGTGCGGGAGCCGACTACGCACACGAACCTGCCCGGTGTGTTCGCCGCGGGCGACCTCGTTGACCACACCTACAAGCAGGCGGTCACCGCGGCGGGCTCCGGTTGTGCCGCCGCGATCGATGCCGAGCGGTGGCTCGCCGAGAATGCCGTCACCGACCACGCCGCGGAAGCACCGGAGCTCGTCGGCGGCGGCTACGCGGCCGCCAGCCCCATGCAGTGAATCGAGACAACCCCCAAGTTGGGCAACCCGAGTAGAGGAGAAAATATGGCCGGCAACACCGTGACCGTGACCGACGAGTCTTTCAAGGCCGACGTGCTCGGCAGTGACAAGCCGGTGCTGGTGGACTTCTGGGCGACCTGGTGCGGCCCCTGCAAGATGGTCGCTCCCGTGCTGGAAGAGATTGCTGGACAGCACGCGGAAAAGATCACCATTGCCAAGCTTGACGTTGACGCCAACCCGGCGATCGCCAGGGATTACCAGGTCATGTCTATTCCGACGCTGATCCTGTTCCAGGACGGCAAGCCGGTCAAGCAGATCGTCGGCGCCAAGCCGAAGGCGGCACTGCTCAACGACCTGTCCGGCTACCTGGACTGAGCTGGGTCTGTTGGCGGGTGCGGTCGTCCTGACGACCGCACCCGCCGACTGGTCTCGACGCACCGTATGGCCCTGCGCCGCGCGTGTGCGATGGCAAGGCACAATGAAACATCGTGACAGCGCGCCGGAAGACTCACCCGGCGACCGAATCGAGCGAGGGGTGCATGCAGCTGCTCCGCCGCGGTGATGCCGGCCCGACCGTCATGAAGCTGCGGTCGACGCTGGTCACGCTCGGATTGCTGCCTGCTCCGATGGAAGCAGTTGGCGACGGCACCTTCGATGAGACCGTGGAGCATGCCGTCCAGGCGTTCCAGCAACAGCGCGGGCTGATCACCGATGGTGTGGTAGGGCCGACGACCGAGCGCGCATTGCGGGACGCCACCTATCACCTGGGCGCGCGCCCACTGACCTGGACCGTCTCCCAGCCGACCACTGGCGACGACGTCGCCGCGCTGCAGGCCAGGCTGCTGGACCTCGGCTACGACGCTGGGCGTGCCAACGGCGTCTTCGAGGGGCAAACCGACCATGCGCTGCGCAGTTTCCAGCGTGATTACGGGCTGCGGGTCGACGGCATCTGCGGTGCGGCGACGGTGCGGGCGCTGCGACAGCTCGCACCGCGCACCACGGGTGGGCGGCCGGTGTTCCTGCGGGAGCAGGAGCGGATGCGCACTGCGGGGCCGCGGCTGAGCGGCAAGCGGATCGTGCTCGACCCCGGCCACGGCGGCTCCGACCGGGGCGTCTCGGTGGATGGTGCCTGCGAGGCTGATGTGGTGTGGGATCTCGCGCGCCGGCTGGAAGGCAGGATGCTCGCCACCGGGATGGACGCCTTGCTGTCCAGGGGAGCTGACCATTGCCCCAGCGAGGCGGATCGCGCGGCGTTCGCCAACAATTCCGGCGCGGACTTGTTCCTGTCACTGCACTGTGACCGCAACGAGTCGCCGAGAGCGCACGGCGTCGCCAGCTTCCACTTCGGAACGGGCAACGGCTCCAGCTCGACCATCGGCGAGGGGCTAGCGGGTTTCGTACAGCGGGAACTCGCCGCCCGTACGGGGATGCTGGACTGCCACGCTCACCCAAGGACGTGGGACTCGCTGCGGCTGACCAGGTGTCCTGCGGTCCGGATCGAGATTGGTTACCTCACCAACGGATGGGACCGCCGCAGGCTTGCCGACCCGGCGTTCCGTGACGTGATGGCCGAAGGCATCCTGATAGCGGTGAAGCGGCTTTACCTGCTGGGTGAGAACGACCAGCCGACAGGGACATTCACCTTCGCCGACGTGCTACGCCACGAGCTGGCCAGAGCCGAGTAACGCCGACCGCAGGTGTCCTGCGTTGACGCCACCGCCGATAGATAGCCCCCACCCTCCCTGGGGGGCAGCCCCGCTCCAGCGTAGCGCCGTCTGGGAGGCGTAGGTGGCTTATCCACAGTGACTGTGGATAAGTCCTTACGCTGTGGATAACCGGGGTACAACCTTGTGGCTTGCGGGCCCTGCTCGTTTATCGCGTCGGGGCTGGTGCCGGTTGGGCCGTGTGAATCGTGACCGTGCCCAGCAGCCGCTCCAGCGCCGCCTCGACATCTTCCTTCCATGACAGCGCGGTGCGCAGTTCCAGGCGCAGTCGAGGCCAGTGAGGGTGCGGGCGGACAGTCTTGAATCCGACCGAGCGGAGGAAGTCGGCCGGTACCACGCAGCTGGAGGCGTGGTCGGGTGCGGCGTCGCCGAACGCCTCCACGGCCTTCACGCCTCGTCCAGTGAGGTCCTTGGCAACCTCCTGGACCAGTGCGCGGCCCAGTCCAACGCCCGCGAAGTCCGGCATGATCTTCAGCGCGGTGAGCAGTACCGCATCCGCGCTGACAGGTGCGGTGGGGAACGCGACCGCGCGCGGCACGGCGGCAGGCGGGGCATAGAGCACGTAACCTGCCGGGACACCGGACACGGAGATGATCCGGCCGCAGGAGCCCCACTCCAGTAGCACACTGGAGACCCAGGCTTCCTTCTCGAAATCGGTCTGGCCGTACTCCTCGGCTTCCTCGCGTAGATGCGGCGCCAGCTCCCAAAACACGCACTTGCGGCACTGCTTCGGTAGTTGGTCGAGATTGTCGAGCGTGACGCCCACGACCCGACGCGACACCCAAACCTCCCGCATGCGACTCGCACGATCACTGTGTCGACGGTCACTGACTGAACCCGAAGTAGCCGTCTGGTAGGGCCACGTTCGGTTTGATCAGGGACGCCCAGCCCAAGGGTAGCCCGGTGTGAGCTGTACCGGAAGGGAACGGGGGTCGGGGCTGCCTCCGTTACACTCGGGCAGTCCCCACACGCCTGGAGAGGCAGATGTCCGCACCCGGATCCGGGCCGCTTGCCCGCAGCGGCGGCCGCAACCTCGACCCGCACCTGCACCGCTACGCTGCCCGCGCCGTGGGTATGCGGGCGTCGGAGGTGCGCGCACTGTTCGCGGTCGCGAGTCGCCCGGAAGTGGTCTCGCTGGCGGGTGGCATGCCGAACCTGACCGCGCTCCCGATGGATTCG
>JBOHEL010000311.1:0-6196 GCA_050700995.1 Sciscionella sp.
CCGCAGGACATACCGTGCCGAGGCTGACCTCGGAGTCTCGGCCCTGCGCACTCGCCGATCACCGGCGCCGAGGGTGTACTCGACGCGCGCGCCTGCGCTGCAGGACCAATAGGAAGCCGCCGAGCACCACCAGGCCGATGCCGAGCGCGAATGGCCGTCGCGCCCACACACCGGTGCTGGCCAGCTCTCGCGAGCTCCCGGCCTGTGGCGGCGGCACTGCTGCCGCTGCCGGTGTCGCCCGGTGGGTGCTGCCGCTGGGGAGCGGGGCAGCGGTGGTCGACGTTGCCTGTGCAGGCGAGTTCGACGTCTGCACGGTGGTAGCCGCCGTGGATGCCGACAGTTCGCCACCGCCTTGCTGCTCCACCGCGGGTGGCGGAGGTGGCGGCGGCAGCGTGGTGCTGCTCGTCGGCGCCGGTGGTGGTGGCGGCGGCGCATGGTTGACAGTCGTTGTCGTGGTCGGCGAGGCGGAGGATGTCGTATTCGCAGGTGGAGGAGGGGGCGGCGGCGGCAGCGTGGTGCTGCTGGTCGTCGTAGCCGGTGGCGGCGGCGCACTGTGCGTTCTCGAGGGTGGAACGTGCGTCGACGAGGATGGCGGCGCAGCCGTCACAGTGGTCCGGGGACTGCTACTCGTCCCTGTCGCGAGCGTGCGCAGCTGGCGCATAGCACCATTGAACCGATCCTGGTCGCCAGGGAAAGGTCCGGCGTCCGAGTACTGCCAGAACGTGTAGAAGTCCCAGCCTGCCGACAACGTGCCGACATTGCTTGAGTAGTGGGCGACGAAAAGCGGGTTGGTGTTGCCGAAGGCAGCGCTGTCGCCAGTGCACGTCCGCCACCAGTCGGTCGTGCTGTATATCGTCGGCCAGCGCGAGGTCTTGGCGTGCACCTCGTCGGAGAAGGACTTGATCCAGGAGACCATGCCGGTCTGCGACAGCCCGTAGCAGCTGTTGCCCTGGTACGGGTTGTATTCGATGTCAAGCATCGGCGGCAACGTCTTGCCGTCGGCCGACCAGCCGCCGCCGTGCCGCACGAAGTAGTCGGCCTGCACAGCACCGGAAGAGACGTCCGGCAGGGCGAAATGATAGGCACCCCTGACCATTCCCACCTGGTACGAGCCGTTGTACTGCTGCGCGAAGTAGGGACTGACGTATCCCGTGCCCTCGGTGGCCTTGACGTAGGCGAACCGCGCCCCGTTCCGGTAGGCCGACACCCAATCGACGTTGCGCTGCCAGGCGGACACGTCCATACCAGGGGTCTGGGACACCGAGGCCCTCGGGAGCGCTTGCGCGAACGCCTTGGGCTCGACGGTGCGGGCGGCACCGTGGTGCTCCCGGATGGTCGAGCCCGCGTAGTCCTGCGCGGGATGGGTCACTCCCGGATCAGTGGAATGGCCGGTCATGCTCTGCGTTGACGAGGCGGCGGACCGTGGTGTGTCGGTGACGGTGGGCACCGTCCCCAGCGAACCCAGAACCGCCGCCGCGGCGGCCATGGCCGCCAGTGCGGTGATGCGCCAATGCGTGCCGTGTTCCCGCATCGCGCCCTCCCCTCGTTCCTGTCGCCGCGCCCGACCAGTCGCTAGATGTGCAGTCGGGGACGGACACCCGCTCAACCGTCCGTATGAAATCAACTACGAGTGTGTGTTATCGGCGTGTCATTTGTAAATTAGAGAGGCACATGTGGTAAACGGGACCACTGGGGTACATCGGACAGCTGATCCCCCAGCGTGACCGTCGTTTCCGCAGGTGAGCGTTGCGCTAGTGCCACCAGGGACCGCATGCAGGGGCTGCGCACCGGCAGCTGCGGACGGCCGCAAATCCCCCACATGGGTGTATCGACCTGCCTACCCACAGGTGTCGAAACATAACGTACAGTCATATCGCATCGCCGTACGCGCTCGTCGCGCCGTATCGACACATTGCGGCGGCAGTCGCAGCAAAAACGCAATCGCCTGTTGAGCACGCACGTCAGTGCTTGTCGAGGCCTCACGACCGGTTCGCAGGAGTACCCGTACCCTGTGTCGCATGCGAGCCTGGCTGGTACGTGGTGGTGTGATGGCCGTCCTGCACGCCACAGCACAGACCCTTCTTGCGGCGGCTGCCGTCTACCACGCGAGCGCGCTCGGCATCCAGCGACCGCTGGCGATCGGGTTGCTGGCGGGCGCGGGTGTGCTGTGGGGTGCGCTGGACACCTGGTTCCGCCGCCTCGACCGGGGCATCATCTGGGTGAAGGCGGCTATCCTCGCCGGACTGCTGGCTGGCGTGCTCGGCGTCGTCGGGCAGGCCGCGTTCGTGGACCAGACCGGGGTATCCGCGCTCGGCGGCGCGCTCACCGGCGGTGCGGCGTTCACCGCGCTGCTGGTATTGCTACCCGCTGGACTCGGCCTGCTGCTCGGCAAGCTGCTCGACCCGCGCGCGGTCGCCGAACCACAGCGGCCAGCGCCGCCAGCGCCGCCCGTCCGCAAATCCCGCAGGCGCCCGCCACCACAAGCACGCCGCACCGCGGCGCACCGCCCGCATCCCTAGCCGTTGACGGCGGCGAGATCCGCACCGAGCGGGTAGGAGTCCCACTGCGGCGTGCTGATCACCGTGACCGCGGAGTCGTTCGCCTTGGCGGTGGCAGCGCTGATCGGCCAGAGCGTGCCATCCGCCAGTCGCAGCGCCACCGGCCTCCCGGCAGCCGACACCGCGGGCGCCCCGGCAGCTATCCGTTCCACCACCGTTGCACCGTCCAGCGCTGGTACCGGCGTGTCCAGCACCTTGCGTGCGATGAGTGTCGCGACGCTGCGGCGCTCGATCTCGATCAGCCCGCCGCCGAGCACGAGGTCGATGGTGCGCTGCGGGGAGGGCACCGCGTAGCCGTCCAGTGCGGCAAGTGCCTGCGATCGGCTGTGGCAACCATCGATGCCGTGCAGATCCAGCCCGAAGTGCGCCAGCCCGGTGGGAGCCGCCGCATTCCTTGTCGCCCTGATCACGTCGATGGGTACCCGGCCGCAGGGATCCTTCGCGGCCGATGGCGCGTGCCCCTGCGGGCTGCGCACCAACCCAGGGCCCTCCTGCCACGGCCCACGCAGCTCGACCGGTTGATACGGATTGCGCGTGAAGTCGGCGTTCCAGAACGTGATGGTGGTACCCGTCTTGGTCTCGTGTGCCACCGCGAACGCATCCAGCGCCCCCACCCACATCCAGTCCGCACTGAATGCGTCCACGATCGAGCGGTCTCGCACTGCCACCGTGCTGCCGACCGGGTGGAAGCCGTGCACGGAGAGCGCTTGCACATGGCTGCGGAACGTAGGATCGGTCGATCTGAGCACGAACTGGCCGGCGCCGTTCCACCCGGCTGCCTCGCCGGTGGTGTCGGTGAACATTAGATACACCCATCCGTTGAGATACACCGCCGAGGGCTGCCCAACGCCGTAGCCGTTTGACCTGCGGGTGTCCTCCGCAGGTGTCACGATCGGCCTGCCGCCCTCGATCCGGCTGAACGCCGTGCCGTCCTTGCTGGTGGCCACGCCGATCGAGTTGCCGTGTTCCCGGTTGCCCGAAGAGCCGGTGTAGTAGAGGTAATACGTGCCTTTCACCCGAAGCACGGAGGGATCGCAGGTGTGCTTGGAGTCGAACCCGCCACCGCTGCCGTGGAATGCCGCGGCAGCGGATTTGCCGCCTGCCGAGAACGGCCCGTCCAGCGAATGGGAGGTGGCATAGAGGATGTCGTCACCCGCTGGCTGGATGCCAGGAAGCTGGCTGCACCACCACATCCGGTACGAGCCGCCGTCCTTCATGACCGAAGGCGCGTAGTTGTACGGTGCGGCCTTCCCGCCTGAGGCAACATCGGCGTGCTGCCGGAGGCTGTCGACGGCCAAGTGCGGGGCCGCAGGGGCCGGGCTGGGGTTCCCGGTGGCAGAGGAGTGCTGGTTCGGCCTGCCTGCCGAGCCCGGCGCGGTGTCAGGGACCGAGTGCTGCCCGGAAGCCGGCGGGAAGGCAGCAGCGCCACTGCCCTCGCAACCGGCGAGCAACGCCAGTACGGCCAGAAGCGCCAGTGCGACCCAGCCCGACCTCATACCGGACAACCCTCCCCTCGTGGCGCGAGCGGCGGTCAGTCACGCCGCGCGGACGTCCGGCGAAACCGGCGACCACCGTCAAGCGTGCTGCGAGAGCCACCGCAGTGCCAGCGGATAGCCCGGCATACCGAGGCCGACGATCACCCCGGTAGCGATCTCGGAAATGACACTGCGGTGGCGGAATCCCTCGCGCTGGTGCACGTTCGTGATGTGCAGTTCGATCAGCGGGGCAGTCAGCTGGGCCGCTGCGTCGCGCACCGCGATCGAGTAGTGTGTCCACGCCCCGGCGTTGAGCACGACAGGGCTGCCTGCGTCAGCGGCTTCGTGCAGCCAGCCGAGCATCTGCCCCTCGTGATCGGTCTGCCGCACCTCGACGTCGATACCCAACTCGGCGGCGGTCTCCTCGCAGAGCCGCACCAGGTCGCCGTGGGTGTCACTGCCATACACCAGTGGCTCGCGAGAACCCAGCCGACCCAGATTCGGCCCGTTGAGCACAAGCACCTTCACAGCAGCACGCTCCCGCCTCCGGCAGTGGGTTCACCCGCGACCGCCGCGTACGCGGCGGCGAGCAGGCTCGGGTCGGGTCCCTCCAGCCTGCCCGGCTTGGCCAGGCCGTCAAGCACCACGAAACGCAGCACGCCCGCGCGCGTCTTCTTGTCGCCACGCATGCCTTCCAGCAGCTCGGCGAGCGCGTCGGGGTGGTACGTCGTCGGCAGGCCGAGTGCGGTGAGGACGCTCCGGTGCCGCGCGACGGTAGCGTCGTCCAGCCTGCCTGCCAGGCGTGCGAGCTCGGCTGCGAAGACCATCCCGACGCTCACCGCGGCACCGTGCCGCCAGCGGTAGCGCTCCCGCCGTTCGATGGCGTGCGCCAGAGTGTGGCCGTAGTTCAGGATCTCCCGCAGGCTGGACTCGCGCAGGTCACTCGACACCACGTCGGCCTTGACCCTGATCGCCCTGCGGACCAGCTCGCCGAGGGTCTCCCCAGTAGCATCGATCACCCCTACCGGATCGTCCTCGATCAGCTCGAGAATCGTCGGATCCGCGATGAAACCCGCCTTCACGATCTCGGCCATCCCCGCGACCAGCTCGTTGGGAGGCAACGTCTCCAGCGTCGCGAGGTCGACGAGCACCGCAGCGGGCTCGTGGAACACGCCGACCAGGTTCTTGCCTGCCTCGGTGTTGATCCCCGACTTGCCGCCGACAGCGGCATCCACCATGCCGAGCAGCGTGGTCGGCACGTGCACCACCCGGACCCCACGCATCCAGGTCCCCGCCACGAACCCTGCCAGGTCGGTCACAGCTCCCCCACCGAGCGCGATGACGGTGCCCTGCCGGTCAAGTTTGATCTTGCCGAGTACCTCCCAGCAAAACGCCGCGACCGAGAGCTCCTTGCCGTCCTCGGCGTCGGGAATCTCAATTCGCTGGGCGGGCACGCCCGCCGCGTCCAACTCCTCGCGCACCGTCTCGGCCGTGGTCGTCAGCGTCGGCTGGTGCACAATCGCCACCTGTGAGCTGCCGCGAACCTGCTCGGTCAGCTCACCGAGCAAGCCACGGCCGATGATCACGTCGTACGGCGCTTCGGTGGCAATCCGGATCCGTACCGGCTCGGCCATCAGCTCCCCTTCGTCGTCACGTCCACGGCGGACAGCGCTTCATACGCCTGCCGCGCGGCCTCCCGCTGCGTGCGGCCATCGGTGAGAACTTCGATGACTGCCACCTCCCGATACAGCGGGAGGCGGGCGTCAAGCAGCGCCTTGAACGTCGCGCGCGGGTTGACGCCTGCCAGCAGTGGCCGCGCGGCTGACAGACCGGTGCGCCGCACCCCATCGGCCATCCCGACGTTGAGGAACACCACGGTGTGACCGCGCAGCCGCTGCCGTGTCAGCGCCGATAGCACCGCTCCGCCACCCAACGCAAGCACTCCGGGGTGATCTGTCAGCGCGGCAGCGACCGCCCGTTCTTCCAGGTCCCGGAACGCGGGCTCGCCATCGACGGTGAAGATCTCCGAGATGCTCTTGCCTGCCGCGAGCTCGATATCGTGATCGACATCGCGAAACGCCACGCCGAGCAGCTTGGCAAGCTCCTTACCTGTGGTGGTTTTCCCCGCTCCTGGCGGGCCGACAACCACCAGCCTCGGCCGGA
>JBOHEL010000312.1:0-6172 GCA_050700995.1 Sciscionella sp.
CGCGAGCGCGGCGGAAGCCGCCCTCGACTGGGGGCGGTCCTCGCTCGCGACCCGCACCAGGGTGCTGTTCGGCTACCGCGAACTGCTGCACCACCATCGGGATGAGATCGCTCGGCTGATCACCGCTGAGCACGGCAAGGTGCATGCCGACGCGCTCGGTGAGGTCGCTCGCGGTACCGAGGTGGTCGAGTTCGCCTGCGGGATGCCGCAGCTGCTCAAGGGTGCCGCGTCGCATGAGGTGTCCACCGGCGTCGACGTCAGGGAGATCCGCCAGCCTCTCGGCGTCGTGGCCGGTATCACGCCGTTCAACTTTCCCGCCATGGTGCCACTGTGGATGTTCCCGATCGCCATCGCCTGCGGGAACGCGTTCGTGTTGAAGCCAAGTGAGAAGGACCCGTCCGCGGCACTGCGAGTCGCGGAGCTGATGGCCGAGGCGGGACTGCCGCCTGGCGTGCTGAATGTCGTCAACGGCGACAAGGTCGCGGTGGACAGGTTGCTCGAACACCCCGACGTCGCCGCGGTGAGCTTCGTCGGTTCAACCCCGATCGCGCGCTATGTCTATGAAACCGGTACCCGCAACGGTAAGCGGGTGCAGGCGCTTGGCGGAGCCAAGAACCACATGGTGGTGCTGCCCGACGCCGACCTCGATGCCGCCGCGGATGCGGCGGTCTCTGCGGCCTTCGGGTCGGCGGGGGAGCGCTGCATGGCGGTATCGGTTGTGGTCGCGGTGGGAAATATCGGCGACAAGCTGGCCCAACGGATTGCCGGGCGGGCGCGGTCGCTCCGGATCGGCCATGGCGAGGACCCGACCTCGGAGATGGGGCCGCTGATCACCTCCGAGCATCGCGACCGCGTGGCGCGGTACTTGCCGGACGCACGCGAGCAGGGTGCTGAGGTTGTGGTGGACGGTAGCGACTCCACAGTGGACCTTCCGGGGGAGGGTCACTTCCTTGGTGCGAGCTTGCTGGATCGTGTCACGCCGGAAATGTCCGCCTATACCGACGAGATCTTCGGCCCGGTGCTCTCGATGGTGCGGGCAAGTACCTATGACGAGGCGATGCGGCTGGTCAACGCTGGTCCATGGGGTAACGGCGCGGCAGTGTTCACTTCGGACGGAGCGGCCGCCCGGCGCTTCGAGCGGGACGTGCAGGCAGGCATGGTCGGAGTGAATGTGCCGATACCGGTTCCGGTCGCTTACCACTCCTTCGGTGGCTGGAAAGCCTCACTGTTCGGGGACACTCACGTATACGGCGCCGAGGGCGTGCACTTCTACACCAGGGGCAAGGTCATCACCACCCGCTGGTTGGCACCGCACGGCGGCGGACTCGACCTGGCCTTCCCTTCCGATGCGGTCCAACGATCCTGAGGAGATCCACAATGGACTTCGGTATCGTGCTGCAGACCGACCCGCCCGCCTCCGGTGTCGTTGCGACCATGCGTCGGGCGGAGCGCGCCGGGTTTCGCTATGGCTGGACGTTCGACTCGTGCGTGCTCTGGCAGGAGCCGTTCGTGATCTACTCGCAGATCCTCGCGCACACCGAGAAACTGGTCGTCGGCACGATGGTGACCAATCCGTCCACAAGGGACTGGACGGTCACCGCGTCGCTGTTCGCGACGCTGAACGATATGTACGGCAACCGTACGGTGTGCGGTATCGGTCGGGGTGATTCGGCGGTGCGGGTCACCGGGGGTAAGCCGAATACGCTGGCGAGGCTCGGTAAGTCGATGCACGTGATCAAGGAGCTGGCCGAGGGCCGGGAGATCGACTTCGACGGCACGCCGGTACGGCTGCCCTGGGTATCGGGTGGCGCGCTGCCGATCTGGATGGGAGCGTACGGGCCAAAGGCACTTGATCTGGTAGGCCGCCAGGCTGACGGTTTCATCTTGCAGCTCGCCGATCCGTATCTCACCGAGTGGATGGTCAAGCACGTGCGCGATGCCGCTTCGCGGGCGGGCCGTGACCCGGATTCGATCACCATCTGCGTCGCGGCTCCCGCCTATGTCAGCGAAGACATCCAGCACGCGAGGCAGCAGTGCCGCTGGTTCGGAGGGATGGTCGGCAATCATGTCGCCGACCTGGTCGCCCGGTACGGCGAGAGTTCGGACGTGGTGCCTGCCGAACTCACGGACTACATCAACAAGCGTGACGGTTATGACTACAGCCACCACGGCCGCGCGGGAAATCCCAGCACCGATTTCGTCCCGGACGGCGTGGTCGACCGGTTCTGCCTGCTCGGTCCGGCGAGCGCCCATATCGAGAAGCTAGGACAGCTACGCGATCTCGGTGTCGACCAGTTCGCCGTCTATGCCATGCACGACGCCAAGGACGCCACCATCGACCAGTACGCACGCGCGATCATTCCGGCGATGAGCTGAGGAACCCGAGCGCCACCTCAAGTGGGAGTAACCATGCCACCGACCACAGTTGTGCAGACCCATGTCACGGACGCGACGGGAAGGGTCGAACTAGCAGACCGCGCCGCGGCGGCCGGTAGCCGATTCGGCAACGAGGACCTGCTCCCAACCCCGTTCGAGAAGCGGCGGTGGACGACGTACAACTACACCGCGCTGTGGATAGGTATGGCGCACAACATCCCGAGTTACCTGCTGGCCTCGGGTCTCGTCGCGGTCGGGATGAACTGGCTGCAGGCCTTCATGACGATCACGATCGCCAACCTGATCGTGCTGATCCCGATGCTGCTCAACAGTCATGCTGGCGCGAAGTACGGTATCCCGTTTCCGGTACTGGCCAGGGCCTTCTACGGGCTGCGTGGCGCGAACCTCGCAGCACTGCTGCGCGCTTTCATAGCCTGCGGCTGGTTCGGTATCCAGACCTGGATCGGCGGCCAGGCGATCTTCGTCATCATCGGCAAGCTCGCGGGTGCCGGGTGGACCAACGCGGCTGTGATCGGTGGCCAGCCGTGGACGATGTGGCTGTCTTTCGCGATCTTCTGGGTGGTCCAGATGCTGCTCATCGTGCGTGGCATCGAGACGATCCGGCGATTCGAGAACTGGGCGGCTCCACTGGTTATGGTGGCGTTCCTGGCGTTGATGATCTGGGTGGTGTCGCAGGCCGGTGGTTTCGGTCCGATCTTCTCCCAGGCACCGAAGCTGGGCTGGGGCGTGCACTTCTGGCCGATTTTCGTGCCCTCGCTGATGGGCATGATCGCGTTCTGGGCGACGCTGTCGTTGAACATGTCCGACTTCACCCGCTTCGCGGGTAGCCAGCGAAAGCAGATTTCGGGTCAGATCCTGGGCTTGCCGACCACAATGTCGGTCATCTCGATGGTCTCGATCGTGGTCACCTCGGGCACGATCGTGCTCTACGGCAAAGCCATCTGGGATCCCGTGGAGCTAACCAGCAAGTTCAGTAACCCGGTCGCGGTGATCATCGGGCTGCTCATGGCGGTTCTCGCGACGATATCGGCAAACGTCGCGGCCAATGTGGTCAGCCCTTCCTACGACTTCTCCAACGCGTTGCCACGCTGGCTGAACTTCCGCACCGCGGGCCTGCTCACCGGCGTCATCGGCATCGTGATCCAGCCGTGGCGGCTGGTTTCCAACCCGCAGATCTATATCTACACCTGGTTGGGTTTCTACGGTGGCTTGCTCGCCTCGGTGGCGGGCGTGCTGATCGCGGGTTACTGGGTGGTCAGTCGCACCAGGATCGACCTGCTCGATCTCTACCGGCCAGGCGGGCGCTACTGGTTCAGCGCCGGATGGAACTGGCGTGCGGTGGTGGCGACCCTTGTCGGCGCGGTGCTCGCGGTCGGTGGCGCCTACTCCACGCCTGGCAACGGCCCGTTCCCCGCGGACGGACTCATCCCGGTGTTCAAACCACTCTATGACTACAGCTGGGTCGCCGGGCTTGTGGTCGCCCTCGTGGTGTACCTGGTGCTGTCCATCCCGGACCTCAATCGCGCCGCCAAGCTACGAGCGCCCGCGATAGCTACCCCGCACGCCATGACGGAGTGATCAGCCCCCTCAGGCCGCCGAAGGTACGCGGACCCGGCCGTCGAGGACCTCGGCGATCTGGTCCACCCCGCCGAGGTGAGCCGCGTCGTGGGTTACCAGCACGGTGGCGGTCGCGCGACGGTGAGTGAGGGTGGTGATCAGCTCGATGACGGCAGCCCCGCGCTCGTGGTCAAGCGCGCTGGTGGGCTCGTCCACCAGCAGCACCGCGGGGTCGTTCATCAGCGCGCGGGCGATGTTGACGCGTTGCCGCTGCCCGCCGGACAGCTGGTGGGGCCTGCGATCGGTCTTGTCGCACAGGCCAACCGCGTCAAGCAGTTCGACGGCCTGCGCTCGGGCACCGTGGACGGAGCGGCCCGCGAGATGCGCCATGACCTGCAACTGCTCCGCCGCGGTCAGCGAGGCGATCAGGTTCGGCTGCTGGAAGATCATGCCGATCTTCGCCCGGCGCACGGCGGTCATCTCGGCGCGGTTCATGCCGGTGACGGTGATGCCGTCAACGACGACCTCGCCGGAGTCGGGTGTTACCAGGGCAGCGGCGACGGCGAGCAGGCTCGACTTGCCGGAGCCGGAGGGGCCGACGATGGCGGTGACGGATCCGGCAGGCACGTCGAGGCTTGCGTCGTCCACGGCGGTCAGCCGGGTTTCGCCGTCGGGGTAGGTCAGGGTGATGTCCTTCAGGTGCAAGCTCATGACTGGCTCCTGCTCAGTGGTGAGGTCAGCGGGTTGACAGTGCGGTCAGTGGGTCGACCGAGGTGATGCGGCGGACGGACAGTGCGGCCCCGAGCGCGCCGAGGGCGATCATCACGATCGCCGGGAACAGCACGGTGCCGACGTCGAGTACGAACGGCACGGTGCCCTCGGCGGCGGCGCCGATGGCTGCGGCGATGCCGGTGCCGACCGCGGTGCCCCCGACGAGCAGCACCACGGCTTGGCCGAGGGCGTCCCGCAGCAGGTACTTCGTGGTGGCTCCGAGCGCCTTGAGTACCGCGATGTCGCCGCTGCGCTGGATGGTCCACACCGTGAAGAACGCGCCGATGACGAGCGCCGAGATCGCGAACAGGAACGCCCGCATCAGTTGCAGCGAACCGTTCTCCGAGGTGTACGAGCCGATCGCGGACAGCGCGTCGGATCGGGTGAGGGTACTGGTGTGCAGTCGTTTGTCGGCCGCACCGAGATCCGCGCCCTGGTTGGTGCTCAGTGCGATCACGGTAGCGTGGCTGCCCGCGGTTCCCGGCGAGAGCCGCTGCCAGTCCGCGAGGCTGGTCCAGACCACAGGGATGTGGCTGTAGGAGGCATCGCCCGAGACGGCCGCGACCGTCAGCGGTTGCCCGGAAACGGTGACGGTGTCGCCGCGCCGCGCGCTCAACTTCTCGGCCGCACCGGTGGAGAGCACCGCCTCGCCCGCGCCGATGCGCCCGGCTTCCGGTGCCAGGTGAGAGCCTGGCTGGACGCCGAACGCGGCAAGAGCCGTGGTACGCCCGCCCACTGCGGCCTTGGCGGTGGCGATACCCAGCGGGTCCGAGGCGGTGACACCTGGCACCTGGCTCCACCGCTGCCACAGTTGACGGTCCACTGTGGATTCCGTGAATGACACCTGCTGGCCCTCGGATGGTGCCGAGAACACGAGGTGGTCGGCGGGCAACTCGGTGATGGCCGAAGTACTGCCCTTACCGAGCCCCGCGGTCAGGCCGGAAAGCAGCCCTACGAGCAAGGTCATCAGGATGATGACGGTTCCCATGAGAGCGAAGCGCCCCTTTGCGAACCGGAGGTCTCTGACGGCAACAAACACGCCTGCGTCCGCCTTTCTCTTCCGATCGATCCGGACGGTCGCCCGGTATGGCATTCACTTTCGCCGCACGGGCGCTCGCGGGCATCGCGCCAGGGATCGCTTCCGGAGCATCGAAATATCCGCCGGGGATTCCACCTTTCGATTGATGCTGCTGGCCGCTTCGACGGTAACCTGGAGTCGCCGTGAACCCTCAATTGCTTACCCAGCCGCTGCGCGTGTTGCGCCTGTGCCTGCACCTGCTGATGGCGGGCCTGCTCGCGCTGGCCGCCGTGCGCGCCGTGACCGACCACCTGCCGCATGCGTTCTGGGTGATTGCCGCCGCCGTCGTGATGGCTGCGGTGTACGCGGCGGGGCCACTGCTGCCGCATGTCGGCCGGTTGAAGTCGGCGGCGGCAGGGTGGCTTGGGG
>JBOHEL010000313.1:0-6166 GCA_050700995.1 Sciscionella sp.
ACGGCTGGCTTGAGCGGCAGCGCACCGTCAGCGAGACGCTGACCTCGATCCGCCGCGCCGGGGCCGACATCATCCTCACCTACTGGGCGGCCGAAGCCGCGAGCTGGCTGGACGAAGCGTGACCGTACCGCGGCCGGATCAGCAACACTCGGTGCGGCAATTGGCCGACCGACCGACACCTCCGACCAATGTGCTCGCGGCGTTCTGGCTCTGTGTCGTCACCGGCGTGGTGTGGATCGTGCATGTGCTGGTCTTCATGCCGGACCGTGACATGGTGACCGCGTCCGCGCAGCGGGCAGAGGGTGGCGTACTCACCCCCCAGCAACTCCATACCGTGGTGACAATGGCGATGGTGCTCGTCGTCGTGTTCACGGTGGTTATCGCTGCATTGTGCGTGTTCTTCGCGTGGAAGATGCGCGCCGGTCGGATCTGGGCGCGAACCACGCTGACCTGGATTACCGGCGTCAGCATTATCGTGAGTGTAGGCGGCGATTTCTGGGTTGGGCCGGTGATCGCGGGCCTTGCTGTGGTTGCGATGTACCTGCCCACCTCCAACGCCTATTTCGCGGCCATCAAGCGGGCGCCCGGTAGGTAACGTTTTACGTCGTTTGGCTGCGCGGTCAGCGGGCACCACATAGTCTCTGCGGCCATGAACATGCCCGATCCGAATCAGCCTCAACCGCCCTACGGCCAGCAACCGCCCTACGGCCAGCAACCGCCCTACGGCCAGCAACCGGCGTACCAGCCGATGCCCCCGCCAAGCGGTGGGGACGTCGGCGGGCTGCCGCAGCCCCCGTCGGTAGCCACCGCGTTCAAGTTGTGGCTGGTGGCAGCTGGTGTGGCGCTGCTCAGCGATATCTTCAGTTTCGTCAACCGGTCCGCGCTGACCGACAAGCTCACCGAGCAACTCCAAGGACAGGGTGTTCAGGTCTCGACGCCCGCCGGGGTGGGTGTCAGTAGCACTGTCTTCAGCATCGTGCTCCTGGTGATCTGGGTAGCGGTGGTGTTCCAGATGCGCGGCGGCAAGAACTGGGCGCGCGTCCTGCTGACCGTGCTCGGGGTGCTCTCGGTGATCGGCACCCTCCTCGGCCTGGTCGGGATCGGGCTGCTGTTTGGGCTCGGTGTGCTCGGTGTGCTTGAGGTACTGCTGTCGATCGCGAGCGCCGTGGTGATCATCGCGGCCATTGTGTTCATGTTCCGCAAGGATGCGGGTGCCTACTTCGCAGGCCGCTGACTGGTAGCCGAGCGGTAACCTGCGCAATCGTGACGACGGATGGATCTGCTGCCGCGGACGGCCCGCATCGGCTGGTGCTGGCTTCGACCTGGGTGACGTTTGTCGGTGCGGTGGTGCTCGCAGCGGGCACCATCGCACTGTTCGCGGTGCGTGGCAGTCTTATCGAGATATCCCGCGCCGGGTCGTCGGCGAAGCGGCTTTCCGATGCGCAACTCGTCTCCGGTATCGACCGGATGCTGTGGTCGCTGCTGGTGATCGCGTTGCTGCTCGGCGCGTTGCAGGTGTGGTTCACGTGGCTCTCACGAGGCGGCAGGCGGGGGTTCCGCTCGGCCGCCACCGTGGTGCTGGTGTTCGTTGTGCTCTTCGTGCTGCTGATCGGCTCGGTGTTCCTGCTGGCAGGCGCTGTGCTGCTGATCGCGGGGCTGGTGTTGCAGTACCTGCCTGCGGCGAATGCGTATTTCCGCAGCGAGGTATCGGTTCGATGACTGATCAGCGGGAGTTGCAGCCGATTCTGTATGCCGAGCCGGGGTCGTCGTGGTGGCCCGTGCTGTGGGGCCCGGCGTTTGCCGCCGTGTTCGCGGGGGTGGAAGCCACGACCGGCCCGGTCCACACCGTTGGATGGCTGCTGGTCGCGCTCGGTCTTGCCGTGATCAGCGTGGTGTGGGTGGCGGCGCGCCGCAGGCTGTGCTCGGTGCGGCTTACCCCGACGGCCCTGTACCAGGGCAGGGAGGAGCTTGCGGTGGCGCGGATAGTCGAGGTCTCGGATGCCGGCGTGCAGATGGGGGCGCGGGTGCTCGGCGGTGGCCTCACCGTTCCGAAGAAGTTCGAAGGCGTGCCACTGCGGTTGGACGACGACAGCACGGTGCTTGCCTGGGCCAAGGATGGCGAAGCGTTGCATGCCGAGCTGCGGAAGCTGGTAGAGGCGTGAGAGAGTCAGCGGCTGTGACCACGGCTTCGGAGGACAATGCGGGCGACGGCGGTGCCGCGCACGCGCTGAGCGAGCGCCCGCAGTTGCGTAAGCCGGTGCGCGCGATAGTCGCGGTGCTCGAATTGCTGCTCGCCACGGCAGCGGTGTTGGTCGCGATCTTGCTGTGGCACCACGGCACGGTGCGCATCGTGTACCCGATCAAGCCGGGGCAGTCGCTGGTGTCCACCCGCTTGCTCGGCAACTACGCCGCCGGTGCGATCGGTCTGTGCACGCTGGCGGGCCTTTTGCTGCTCGATGCGCTGCGGCAGGAAGTGCTCGCGATGCACGCCAGGCGTCGCCGCAAGGAAGGCCGCGAGCTCGCCGCATGGCAGGAAGTCGAAGCCGCCGAGCGCACCGGCAACGTCGGCTGAACGTGGCTCTTGTGTAATTGAGCGACACAAAAGCCACTTTCAGCACACACTTTGGAACAAGAGCCACTTTCAGCACAACCCCCCGCAGTAGCGGCGTGATGAGGGCCACGCTCGGGCACCTGAGAGACTGGCAGAGTGAGCGTCAACGCTGAACCCACCGACACCGCGCAGTCAACCGAGAGGTCGCGGGTGCTGTTCGCGCGCGCCGAGTTGGCTACTCCTGGCGGGGTGAACTCGCCGGTACGGGCATTCCACTCCGTCGGCGGCACGCCGCGGTTCATGGTGTCCGCCGCCGGGCCATACCTCACCGACGCCGACGGCAACCGGTATGTGGATCTGGTCTCCTCGTGGGGGCCGATGATCCTTGGGCACGCACATCCCTCGGTCGTCGACGCGGTGCGCGCCGCGGCGGGCAACGGGCTGTCCTTCGGCACCCCGACGGAAGGGGAGATCGACCTCGCCGAGGAGATCATCGCCAGGGTTGCGCCGGTGCAGCAGGTGAGACTGGTCAACTCCGGCACCGAGGCGACCATGAGCGCCATCCGGCTGGCCAGGGGGTACACCGGCCGCGGCAAGATCATCAAGTTCGCGGGCTGCTACCACGGCCACGTGGACGCGCTGCTGGCTGACGCCGGTTCCGGAGTGGCCACGCTCGGACTCCCGACCAGCCCGGGCGTCACCGGGGCACAGGCCGCGGACACCATAGTGGTGCCCTACAACGACCTCGACGCGGTCGGCGAAGCCCTTACCGCCAACGAGGGTAAGGTCGCCGCGATCATCACCGAGGGGGCTGCGGGCAACATGGGGGCGGTAGCACCGGGCGACGGTTTCAACGCCGGTCTCGCGGAGCTGGCACACGCCCACGGTGCGCTGCTGATCATCGACGAGGTAATGACGGGCTTCCGGGTTTCGGCAGCGGGCTGGTACGGGCTGGAGGGCGTCGCGGGCGACCTGTACACCTTCGGCAAGGTGATGTCGGGCGGCCTGCCCGCGGCGGCATTCGGCGGCCGCACCGAGGTGATGCGGCGGCTGGCTCCGGTTGGCCCCGTTTACCAGGCAGGCACGCTGTCGGGCAACCCGGTGGCGGTAGCGGCAGGGCTGGCCACGCTGCGGGCCGCCGACGCTGAGGTCTACCGCAAGCTCGACGTCAATGCGCGGCGGCTCGGCGCGCTGTTCGGTGCGGCGTTGACCGCCGAGGGCGTCCCGCACCGGGTGCAGTATGCGGGCAACCTGTTCAGCGTGTTCTTCACCGATCAGCAGGTGCGCGACTACGACGGCGCGAAGACCACCGACGCCGCCGCCTACCGGGCGTTCTTCCACGAGTTGCTGGCCAGGGGCGTCTACGGGCCACCGAGCGCTTTCGAGGCGTGGTTCGTCAATGCGGCGATGGATGACGACGCGTTCGCCGTGATCGAGCAGGCGGTACCGCATGCCGCGAAGGCGGCCGCGAGGCCGAGCCGATGACGCGCACCATTGTTCATCTGCTCCGCCACGGCGAGGTCCATAACCCGGAGGGCGTGCTCTACGGCAGGTTGCCCGGCTACCACCTCTCCGACCGTGGCCGCGCGCAGGCGCTCACCGTCGCGGAGCACCTCGCCGATGCCGACATCACGCACGTGGTGGCGTCCCCGCTGCGGCGAGCACAGGAGACGGCCTCCCCGATCGGTGCCTCGCACCGGCTGGACCTGGCGACCGACGAGCGGTTGATCGAAGCCGCCAACGTCTTCGAGGGGCTGAAGGTTGCGGTTGGCGACGGCGCGTTACGCCAGCCGAAGTACTGGCCGAAGCTGGTGAACCCGTTCCTGCCGTCGTGGGGGGAGCCGTACCTGCGGATCGCACACCGGATGCTCGGCGCGGTGCACGCGGCGAGGGTCGTGGCAGCAGGGCACGAGGCGGTGTGTGTGTCCCACCAGTTGCCGATCTGGACGCTGCGCCGGTTCTGTGAGGGCAAGCGGCTGTGGCACGACCCGCGCAAGCGCGAGTGCGGGCTTGGCTCGCTGACCAGCCTGGAGTTTGACGACGAGGAACTGGTGAACATGAGGTACGGGCAACCGGCAGGAGCCAGCGACCCTAGGGTGACGGGCGCATGACCCCCTCACATTTATCACCCACCGTGCTGGCCTTCCCGCGTACCGTCACCGCGTTTCGGCGCCGACACGCCGGCGTGATGTTGGCGCTGGGGCTTGCGGGGGCACTGATGCTCGGCGGATGCGCGACGGGGCACGACGCGGTGGCCAAGGGCAACAGCTTCGAGTTCGTCTCGCCTGGAGGCAAGACCAAGATCTTCTACAACGCCGCCGATCGCAAGCCGTTGCCCAGCGATATCCACGGGGAGAGCCTCGCCGATCCGGCGAAACAGATTCGCCTCGACAATTACCGAGGCAAGGTGATCGTGCTCAACATCTGGGGCTCCTGGTGTGGTCCATGCCGCACCGAGGCACCTCAGCTGGAGCAGGTTTACCGCCAGATGAAGTCTCATGGCGTGCAGGTCGTGGGCGTTGACGTGAAGGAGCCGAGCCGCAGCGCCCCGCAGGATTTCGTGGCGAACCACAACCTCAGCTACCCGTCGATCTACGACCCCTCCGGCCGATCGCTGCTGCCGCTGAAGAACTATCCACGCTCCGTGGTGCCTTCCACCATCGTGCTCGACCGTGAGCACCGCGTTGCCGCCGTCTATCTGCAGCCGTTACTGGCCTCGGATCTGCTGCCGGAGCTGAAGAAGCTGACCACGGGCTGAGTCAGGGCCGCCAGTGGGTCATACCGACGATGATCAGCCGCAGCTGTCGTTCCGCGGTGCGCAGCAGGTCCCGCTCGTCGTCGGGGTGCTGGATCTCCAGTAGGCCGAGCACGGTCTCGGACATGGCGTTGACCATCAGATCAGCGGCCATCCGGAGGTCCTCGGAGTCCAGGACGGATAGCCAGGGGAAGCGCGCGAGGTCGGTGGCCAACTCGCTGGCGAACAGTCGCAGCTCGGCTGCGATAGCGCGCCGCACCGCAGGTACCCCGCCGTGGCGCTCGCGAGTCAGGAAGCTCAGCGGCGCGGTGTGCTCGGTCACGTAGCGGGCGAGTGTCCGGACGGAGCTGGGGATCGCCTGCGACGATCCCTCCGCCCTTGCCTCCCTGATGAGTGCGCGCAGCGTGCGGGTGCATTCCTCGACGAGCGCGATGCCGAGCGCGTCCATCGACTCGAAGTGCCGGTAGAAGGCGGTGGGCACGATCCCAACCTCGCGGGCCACCTCGCGCAGGCTCAGGGTGGCAAGCCCTCGATCGGCGAGCAGGTGTAACGACCCATCCAGCAGTGCCTGCCGCGTGCGCTGCTTGCGCTCTTGCCTGCTGCCGACGACCTGGGTCACACCTTGAGAGTACATCCGTCCACTCACCTGCCGGATTTGCGGGCGTGTACCCGAGGTCACAGTAGCACGTGGTTGACAGCTCCGGTAAGGCACTGTGCACTATTCAGTGCACAGGCGTGCACTATTGTGATGGGGAAGGAGCCCGATGTGAGCGCATCGTTGCGAGGACGATCTCGCGGCTCGATTGCCAGAGCCCGTGGCCTGCAAATGATCGAGGCGCTCCTGACACCACACGGCGTGG
>JBOHEL010000314.1:0-6144 GCA_050700995.1 Sciscionella sp.
TCCCAACATGATCGCCGGAACAGGCTGTGAGTGTCAGCGATGTGCTGAAACATCAAGTGTCAGCGAAGTGCTGAGACATGACAGTACGTTATAGCGTACGAAAGTACTCACGGTGGAGGTGGGCATGGGCGCTGAGCGGGTTGGTGAGCAGGACGGGCGCGGAACGTCGGTACTGCGCAACGGAATCCGGGTACTGGCGGCGTTCTCCGTCGAGGAACCAGTGCTCGGCGTGACCGAGATCGCAAGACAGGTCGAGCTGCACAAGAGCACCGTGTCACGCATTCTGGCGACACTGGAACTGGATGAACTCGTCGAGCGCGACGCAGACACCGGACGGTTCCGACTCGGACTGGGCGTGATCGGCCTCGCCGGGCCGCTACTGGCCAACCTCGATGTACGCAGGGTGGCCTACCCGGCGCTCCAGGATCTGACCCACCGCACCGGCGAGACCAGCGCGCTGATGGTGTGGAACGGGCACGAGTCGGTGGTAGCAGAGCAGGTTGCCAGCCCCAAACATGTCAAGCACACCGCCGCGATCGGGACCCGGTACGACACGGTGGCGAGTTCGTCGGTGCGGGTCTTCCTGGCCGAGATCGCCGAGCCTGAAACCGACCGTATGTTGCAACGCGGATTGTTTCGCGCGGGCGCCGACGACCAGAGCCGCTCACGAATACAGCATCGGCTTAGAGAGGTCAGGGACGCGGGTTACGCGATCAACGACGGCGAGACCTCGGTCGAGGAGGTCGGCATCTGCGCGCCAGTGCGCGACCACCGCGATCTTGCGGTGGCGGCGGTGCTGCTCTCCGCGCCGCGATTCCGCACCTCCTCGCAGTTGCTGCACCCGCTGGCCGAGACGGTCCGCGACGTCGCGCGAGAGGTTTCGGCCAGACTCGGCACCCCCGCCCGACGCCGAAACCCGCACTGACAGGCCATCGGGGCAGGTGCTTTTCAGGCTTGCATGGCGGCGCCTACTGGTCAGCGGTGCGGTGGCCGGCTGGTCGATCCCGACCCGCCGCCTCACCGACCCAGGCGACCCTTGATTCATCGCGGATGATCGGCGCTGGCGAGTGCTGTGTCGCCGCTGATGTGTTCGTCGATCCAGGGGAGCGAGTCGGCCAGTGCGGCGCGCCACAGTGCGAAGGTGTGCCCGTCACCTGGGATGGTCACCAGCCGGGTGGTGATCCCGGCGTGACGGGCAAGCGGCGCCAGTGTTCTGGCGGCGGCCTCGGCGTTGGTGTCGTCGCTTCCGACCTCTAACCAGCCCGCGAGTTGCGGATAGCGGTGGTGGGCGAGCAGCCAGGACGGCTCGTGCTCCAAGAACGCACGCCGGGAACCCGCGAACAGTTGGGCAACCGTGCCTGCGGGATCGTTGGTCTGGCCCGACCGTGGACCGGCCAGTCCGCTGTAGTCGCCGAACGTGGTGAACACGCTGGGGTGGCGC
Source organism: Sciscionella sp. (assembly GCA_050700995.1). GTDB lineage: Bacteria > Actinomycetota > Actinomycetes > Mycobacteriales > Pseudonocardiaceae > JBOHEL01. Next base: position 1,442 of record JBOHEL010000314.1, read on the forward strand.
AACGCCAGCATCAGCGCGCAGGAACCCCCCTCGGACAGCCCGGCCACGGCCCAGTGCTTGCCCGGCGGCTGCGTGAAGAAGCGAGTGCGTACGAAGTTGGGCACATCGACGCTGAGATAGGTTTCCACGCGTCCCCTCGGGCTGTTGACGCACTCGGTGTCGCCGTTGAGGCTGCCGTTGATGTCGGGCATCACCACGATCGGCGCGATGCCGTGGTGACGATGCGCCCAGGTGTCGAGGGTGAGCTGCGCCATGCCGACCCCGACCCAGTCTGTCGGGCCGCCCGGCGTGCCGTGGAGCAATACGAGTACCGGCAGGTGGGGCCGCGCGCGGGCGAACCAGGCAGGAGGGAGATAGACCTCCGCACGGCGCGCCGTGAACCGGGAGTCCTTACCGGGGATATCGATCGTGACGACGACGCCGTTGTCCGGCTCGGTGTGGCGGTTCAAACTGGCCGTCGAGGCCGTGTCCGGGTCCGGAAGGCCCGCTGCCTGTCCGAGGGTGAGGTAGTAGCCGTAGTGGGCATTGATCCCGGTCAGTACGTTCGCGGGCAGCAGGACCAGCAACAGCAGGACGAGCGTGGCGCGGGACCACCACCGTCTCCCACGCCACACCAGTAAGCCCACGACGACGACGACGGCCGCAAGCAAGATCGCTCGCAGCGGCCACCATGTGATCAACGACAGTCCCGCCATAGTATCGATACCCAAACTCTAACCAGTGCGAGGCCGCGACGAGTGCCACGGCGCTCGGCCTCGCAAGGTCCGTGCCGAAACGAGGTACCCACACATGGCCACCGTTCGATACATCGTCGATGATGTCGACGCCTCGATCGCGTTCTACTGCCAACACCTTGGCTTTCGTGAAGTGATGCACCCCGCTCCCCCGTTCGCGATGCTCGTCCGCGACGACTTGCGATTCAACATCGTGTCGCCCGTCGGACCCGATCACCCCGGCGGCGGCTCTCGGCCCATGGCCGACGGCACGCAACAGCGGCCGGGGGGTTGGAACCGGATCGCCCTGGAGGTTTCCGACCTGGAGGCCACCGTCGAGGCCTTACGCACGGCCGGCGTCCCGTTCCGCAGCGGCATCATGACCGGCGTCGGCGGCAACCAAGCCCTGGTGGAAGATCCTTCCGGCAATCTCGTCGAGCTCTTCCAGCCTGTCCTCCCAGAAGCCCACGAGCGCAGCGCATTCAGCTAGCAGACTTCGCAGGTCCGTCCCCACTCCATCGTGGCCCGGGCTAGCATTCTGTATGTTGTACACACACGAACAGCCTGGAGGTTCGAAATGAACACGCTAGATGCGTGGAGCAGGCGGGTTGCCACCGAACTCGGGTTGGATCCCTCGCCGCTGGACAGGAACACCGTGCTTGACGTCGCCAAGAACACCGCACACGACGTGGTCCGGCCCGCCGCGCCTCTCACCACTTACCTGCTCGGTGTCGCGGTCGGCGGCGGGATGGCGCTAACGGATGCGGCCGCACAGGTGAATGCGCTCGCCGCGGCGTGGGCGGAGAACCAGAAAGGTGAATCAGGCTGACGGCGGAGCGGCTTTCGGCGCTTCATGCGCCAATGCCTGCAAGCTGAGGCGCTCGACGTCCAGCAGGTGAGTGGTCATCGCCTCGTGCGCAGCCTCGCCGTCTCCACTCAGCAGCGCCGTCGCGATGTCGCGGTGCCCCTCAAGGGAACACCTGGTGCCTTCCTCGGTGGCCAGGGACCGCTCCCTGGTGTCCCGGAGCAACCCGTGGATTCCCTCGATCATCTTCACCAGCAGCGGGTTGCCGGTCGCCTCCGCGATCGCCAAGTGGAAGGCACTGTCCTCCTCGATGAAAGGACGCCCAGCGGCGACGCAGGCCTCCTGGCGAGAGATTGACGCCCGAATGTGCTCAAGGTCGCTCGCCTGCGCACGGGTGGCCGCCGCCCGAGCCACCTGCGGTTCGATGAGCCTGCGTACATCCAGCTGATCGCTGAGGGTGCCGTGCGCCATCCGGAGCGCATCGACGAGGCCGGTGATACTCGCGGCGGCACCTTCCGCCCTTGCGAAGGTCCCCTTCCCGACAAGGCTCTCCACCAGCCCGGCGCTGTGCAGCGCGGACAGCGCCTGCCGCACGGTCGCTCTGCTCACCCCGAACCGGGCCGCGAGCTCGCGCTCGGGCGGCAGCCTGTCACCGGCTCGCAGGATGCCCCGCTCCATAAGGCTACGGAGCTGACCAGCGACTTCGTCGTGCGCCCTCACGGGTGCCACCCGACGAATGGTCAGTTCCAGACCGTCTTGCCCATCCTCGAACCCCATGCCATGAGGGTAATCCGGCACGACATCGGTCGAGCCGCCAGGCGAGAGCGAAATCAGTTCAGACCGTTGTGCAGGTCACACCCGGATGGTAGAACTGACAAAATCGGTCTGTTGGCTAGACCGGTTCGACCAATTGGAGTATCTGGATGTCACACCCCACCCGCCCAGTCGCACTGGCACGCAACGGCATGGTGAGCTCACCGCACTATCTGGCGTCCGCCGCGGGTCTACGAGTGCTCCAGGAAGGCGGTTCCGCGGTCGACGCCGCGATCGCGGTGAACGCCACGCTCAGCGTGGTGTATCCACATATGACCGGCCCCGGCGGCGATGCCTTCTGGCTGATCTACGACGCCCAGTCAGGCCAGGTCAACACGCTCAACGGCAGCGGCCGTGCGGCCGCGAACGCCACCAGGGCGTATTTCCGGGGGCAGGGCCACCGGGAGATCCCCATCCGGGGGCCGCTCGCGGTGGTCACAGTGCCCGGCGCGGTCGACAGTTGGTGCCGCGCCCACGATCGGTACGGCACGCTGCCGTTCGACCGGCTGCTGCGGCCCGCGATCGACTATGCGAGGAATGGCTTCCCGGTCTGCGCCAGCCAAGCCTCGTGCACCAGGGAGGTCGCGGAGGTCCTGAACGCATATCCGACGACCATGCGCACCATGCTCCCCGGTGGCGCAGCGCCGGAGATGGGCCAGATTCTGAGGCTACCCAGACTCGCCGAGACCCTGCAGACCATTGCCGAAAAGGGGCGAGCCGGGTTCTACGAGGGAGCGGTGGCTGAGGAGATCGCGGCCGCCGTGCGGCAGGCCGGTGGGCTGATCACCGGCGAGGACCTCGCCGCGCATCGTTCGGACTGGCAGACACCGATCAGCACCACCTATCGCGGGTTCCGGTGCTACCAGCATCCACCGAACTCTCAGGGCTTCGCCCACCTGATGGCACTGAACATCGTGGAGAACTTCGCCGTCGCTGACATGGACCATCACGGCGCCGCCTATGTACACCTGCTCGTCGAGGCCACGAAGCTGGCGTTCACCGACCGCGACCGGTACCTGAGCGACCCCGCCTTCGGCGACATACCTCTCGATCGGCTGCTCTCCAAGGAGTACGCGGCCGAGCTCAGTGCCCGGATAGCCGCGCCGGACATACCGCGGCAACCGGCTCCGAAGCTGGGCGGCGACACCACATGCAGCGTGGTGGTGGACTCCTCAGGCAACGCGGTCTCGGTGATTCAGAGCCTCTACCACGAGTTCGGGTCGGCGTTCATCGGCGGAGAGACGGGCGTGCTGCTGCAGAACCGCGGTTCGTTCTTCTCGCTGCAGGACGATCACCCGAACCGTCTGGAGCCCGGCAAGCGCACCTTCCACACCCTGATGCCGGGAATGCTGTTCCGCGACGATCAGCCCTACCTGGTGTACGGGAGCATGGGAGGAGAGGGGCAACCGCAGACCGCCACGGCACTGGTCACCAGGGTCGTGGACTTCGGCTGTGACGTCCAGGCCGCCATTGACGCGCCCCGCTGGCTGTACGGACGCACCTGGGGTGACGCGCGGCGCGATCTACGGATCGAGAGCAGGTTCTCATCGAGCGCGGTCGGCACCCTGCAGGCCTTGGGGCACCCGGTCCACGTCACCGGCGCCTGGGACGACGCGATGGGACATGCTCAAGCGATTCGCGTCTCCGGCGGGATCCTGATGGGCGGCGCCGACCCCCGAGGTGAGGGGCTCGCGCTTGGCTGGTGACGCGGCTGCTCACGACGGCGACATAAGCACACCCACCGAATAAGAAGGGACATTTCAGCATGGGTCTCACCGTCAACGGCGGCACCTGGATCCTGGCTTTCCTGCCACTGGCCCTGCTGTTGTTCCTGATGCTTGCCCGGCGATGGGGGGTAGGCCAAGCGGCACCCCTGGCATGGCTTGTAGCTATTATCGTGGCCGTAGTGGCCTTCGGCATGTCGATGCGCGGCATCGGAGCAGAAAGCGCCAGAGGAATCTGGAAAGCGCTGTCCATCGTCTACATTATCTGGCCAGCCATCCTGATCTACGAGGTCTCTCAGGAAGCCAAAGCTTTCGAGCCGCTTCGCCGGGGAATATCCCGTCTGTTACCACATCCATTACTGCAGGTCCTCGCATTCGGCTGGGCCTTTGACGGCTTTCTTCAGGGCATCACCGGATTCGGTGCACCGGTCGCCGTGTGCGCGCCGTTGCTCATCGGTATCGGGGTACGCCCAATTTACGCGGTAGTCATCGCACTGGTTGGGCAGGCGTGGAATAATACCTTCGGTACGCTGGCCGTCGCCTGGCTCGGCTTGACCAAGACCACCGGCATGTCACACGAGATGACCATATCTACGGCGCTGTACGCCGCCATATTCGTTTGGATCATCAACCTGGTCTGTGTGGTTT
>JBOHEL010000315.1:0-6128 GCA_050700995.1 Sciscionella sp.
CGAGTTGCTCGATGACGTCGAGCGCAGCGGCCTGCTGGGCCGCGGCGGCGCGGCCTTCCCGTTGGCGGTGAAGTTGCGCTCGGTGCGCGACAACGGACAACACAGCAAAGTCGGCACCGTCGTCGTCGCGAACGGCGAAGAGGGAGAACCAGCCTCGATCAAGGACCGATGGTTGCTGCGCAACCGGCCGCACCTGGTTCTGGACGGGCTGCGGTTGGCCGCGGCGATCGTGGCGGCAGACCGTGCGCACGTCTATGTGTCCGACCCGGAGTCTGCGCGCAGCGTCGAAACCGCACTGACCGAACTCGACGCCAGCACACTCGGCGCCGTCAGCGTGGCCGTACGGGTGGTGGATCCCGGATACATCGCCGGCGAGGAGACTGCCGCTGTCCGCGCGCTCAACGGCGGCCCGGTCAAGCCTACGGACAAGCCGCCCCGACCGTTCCAAGCGGGCGTCGGCGGGCGGCCCACCCTGGTGAGCAATGTGGAGACGCTGGCCAGCCTGCCGTACATCCAGCAACACGGCTCGGCGGCGTTCCGCAGCCAGGGCACGCCGCGGTCGCCGGGCACTTTGCTGGTGACCATCACCGGCGCCGACCGACCGCCGGGCCTCTACGAGATCCCGCACGGCTTGTCGGTCACCGAACTGCTTGCCCTGCACGGTATTTCGTCGGACCAAGTCCGTGGCGCGTTGATGAGTGGCTATTTCGCCGGCCTGCTCAATCGCGATGTGCTCGACGCCACGGTGGATCACGAGACGTTTCAGCGGCTCGGCAGTGGGCTGGGATGTGGCGCGATTTCGGTAATCACCGATGACTGTCCGGTTGCGGTAGCCGCCTCGGTGCTGGCCTACTTCGACCGCGAGAACGCCGGGCAGTGCGGCTCCTGTTTCAACGGAACCGCGGCGATGGCCGCCGTTGCCGGGGCGTTGCGCGACGGTGTCGCCACCGACGAGGATCTCGCCCGGCTGCGCCGCTGGTCGGTGGTGCTCCGCGGCCGCGGCGCCTGCGCGACGCTGGACGCCGCGACCAATGTGGCGTCGAGTCTGCTCGACCAGTTTCCGCACGCGGTGGCGCGTCATCTCGACGACGCCTGCCGGACATGCCAACTCGGCGCGTTCCGCGCCGACCGTCCCTACGCGGTCGAAGCGGTGAAGCAGGCATGAAGATCCGACTCGACCGCACCGTCTGCGACGGCTTCGGCTTCTGCGCCAAGCATGCGCCCGCCTACTTCTCGCTCGACGACTGGGGATACGCGTCGCTGGTCGGAGATGGCACAGTGGCCGACGAGGATCGCGGCGCCGTCATGCGGGCACTGCTGGACTGCCCGGTGCACGCCATCACGGAGCTGGGTGACCGCAGACCGAACGGCACCCCGCCACCGTCGAGCAGCCCAGAAGACCCCAGCGCGCACCTCAAAACAGAGGCCAACGAAGCGGAGTGGGGTTTCACGCGTTGACACAGAACAAAATCGGACGCCCGCTGCCCGTAGTCACCGACGAGAACGAATTCTTTTGGACCTCAGGCAAAGACGGCACGCTACGGCTGCAGGAATGCGCCGCCTGTGCCGCGCTCGTCCATCCGCCCGCGCCGGTGTGCCGGTATTGCCGCTCCCAGCACATGGGGGTACGGGCGGTGTCGGGTCGCGCGACGCTGGCCGGATTCACCGTCAATCATCGGTTCAGTCTGCCTGGCTTGCCGGCGCCGTACGTGGTCGCCCAGGTCGCGATTGCAGAAGATCCGCGGGTACGGCTGACCACGAACATCGTGGAGTGCGGCCCCGAGCAACTGCAGCTCGGTCAGCCAGTCGAGGTCGTTTTCGAGCAGGTCGAGGATGTGTGGCTGCCCCTGTTCCGTCCCACCGAAGACACTGAGCCCGCTGAGCTGCCGGTCGACGAAATCGCCCCGGAGCGCTTCGGTGAATACGTTCGTCCGATGCTGACGCCGGAGAAGTTCGAGGACAAGGTGGCACTCACCGGGATCGGCGTGTCGGAGATCGGGCGCCGGTTGATGGTGCCGCCGCTGTCGCTGACGGTGCAGGCCTGCGAGGCGGCGATAGCGGATGCCGGCCTGAGGCTCGATGACATCGACGGCCTGTCGACCTACCCCGGCGGCGGCAACCTCGGCGGGTTCGGCGAGGGCGGGGTCACCGCGCTGGAGGCCGCGCTAGGCATCCGGCCGGTGTGGCACCACGGCGGGATCGAGACCTTTGGCCCGGGTGGCTCGGTGATCGCAGCGATGCTCGCTGTCGCCGGCGGGCTGGTCCGGCACGTGCTGTGTTTCCGGACGCTGTGGGAGGCCACCTACAACGAGCTGATGAAGCAGGGCAAGATCGCCCCGCCCGGCGGCCGCACCACTAGCTGGCTGATGCCGTTCGGCGCCACCTCGGCAGCCCACACGTTGGCGCAGAACGCGCAACGCCACTTCCATCGCTACGGGACGACGAAACAGACGCTGGGCTGGATCGCGTTGAACCAGCGCGCCAACGCCGGGCTCAACCCGTCTGCGGTGTACCGGTCCCCGATGACGATGGACGACTACCTGAACGCGCGGCCCATCACCACACCGTTCGGGCTTTATGACTGCGACGTGCCGTGCGACGGGGCAATCGCGGTCGTCGTCTCGGCCGTCGACGCCGCCCGCGACCTGGCCAAGCCACCGGTGTTGGTGGAGGCGGTGGGCACGCAGATCATCGAGCGGATCGACTGGGACCAAAGCACATTGACCCACGAACCCCAGGTGCTCGGCCAATCCGCGCACCTGTGGTCGCGCACCTCGTTGACGCCCGGCGACGTCGACGTCGCCGAGCTGTACGACGGGTTCACCATGAACTGCCTGTCCTGGATCGAAGCGCTGGGGTTCTGCGGAATCGGTGAGGCCAAGGAATTCCTGGACGGCGGTAAGAACATCGCCCGCGACGGCCAGCTGCCGCTCAACACCCACGGCGGCCAGCTGTCGCACGGCCGCACCCACGGCATGGGTCTGCTGCATGAAGCCGTCAGCCAGTTGCGCGGTGAAGGCGGTGAGCGGCAGGTCGCCGACGCCCGCGTCGGCGTGGTCAGCAGCGGCGGGCTCACACCCAGCGGCGTCCTGCTCCTGCGGGCCGACACATGAACACCGCCACTCCCCACCCCAGGGTCGTCATCGTCGACGGCGTGCCGATGTCTGCGCTGATAGCCGAAGCCCCGAACCCCCGGGCGGTAATCGTGGCCATCCACGGCGGAGGCACCACCGCGGTGTATTTCGACTGCCCGGGCAAGCCTGCGTTGTCCTTGCTGCGGGCGGGCGCGGCGGGCGGATTCACCGTCCTGGCGCTCGACCGGCCCGGCTATGGCAGCTCTGCTCCCTACCCGGAGGCGATAGCTCGCCCCGAGCAGCGGGTCCAGCTTGCGTATGGGGCGGTGGATCGCATCCTCGGTGATCGGCCCCGCGGCACCGGGTTGTTCTTGGTGGCCCATTCGGGCGGCTGCGAATTGGCGCTGCGGATGGCCGCCGACGAGCAGGGCGCCGATCTGCTCGGCCTCGAATTGGCGGGTGCCGGCCGGCACTATCACCCCGCGGCCCGAGACGTCCTGACGGTAGCAACCCGGGACCACCGTCCGGCCGGCCTGCGCGAGCTGTTGTGGCACCCGCCGGAGCTGTATCCACCCGAGGTCCGCACCGGGATCACGAATTCTTCGACGGCCCCGGCCTACGAGGACGGGGTGGTGACAAACTGGGCCCGCCAAGACTTCCCGGCTCTCGCCCCTGCCGTGCGGATCCCGGTGCAGTTCAGTGTCGCCGAGCACGAAAGAGTGTGGCAGTCCGATCCCCCGGCATTGGCCGAGATCGCCGACCTGTTTTCCGGCTCGCCCCGGTTCAGGATCAATGAACAACTCGGCGCGGGACACAATCTCAGCCTCGGCCACACCGCCGCTGCCTACCACTTGAAAGTACTTTCGTTCGCGGAGGAATGTGTCGTCGCTCGGGAAAACCCCGCTGCGGCGGAAGCAGCGACCCAAGATTCCCAAGCCGATTTGGAGGCCGGTTGATGCATGTCGGATTCATTGGGCTGGGCAGTCAGGGCGGCCCGATGGCCGGGCGGATCATCGAAGCCGGCTATCCGACGACGCTGTGGGCGCGCAGACCAGCGTCACTCGAGCCGTTCGCCGACACCCCCGCCAAAGTGGCCGGGTCACCGGCCGAACTCGCCGCCGCCAGCGATCTCGTCTGCCTTTGTGTCGTCGGCGACGCCGACGTCGAGAAGGTCGTCGGCGGCGAGAACGGAGTGCTGGCTGGCCTCAAGCCGGGCGGTGTGATCGCCGTGCACAGCACCGTGCACCCCAAGACATGCGATGAATTGGCCAAGAAGGCTGGCGTGCAGGGTGTTTCGGTCATCGATGCGCCGGTGAGTGGTGGCGCCCCAGCGGTGGCGGAACATCGTCTGCTGGTGATGGTCGGTGGTGACGCGGACGTTGTCGAGCGCTGCCGCCCGGTGTTCCAAACGTACGCCGACCCCGTCGTACACCTCGGCGACCTGGGCTCCGGACAGACCACCAAACTATTGAATAATCTTCTGTTCACCGCCAACCTCGGAACGGCGGCCACCACCCTGGCACTCGGAGAGGCATTCGGTGTTTCTCCGGATCGCTTGACGGAAGTCATCTCCCGCAGCAGTGGGAATAGCTTTGCGCTCAACGTGGTTGGCGGCTCAAGCAGCCTGGACCGGCTTGCCGGCCTCGCCGGAACGCTGCTGCAGAAGGATGCCCGGCTGGTCGTCGACGTTGCCGAGGCAGCCGGCGCCAGGCCCGGCGCCGTGCTTGATGCGGCCGATGCCGCCCTCGCCCTGATGGAACACCCGCGGTGAAGATCGGATTCATCGGCGCGGGACGGATGGGGCTTCCCATGGTGGCTCGTCTCGTCGAGGCCCGCCACGATGTCCGGGTGCTGGGCCGATCCGCCGAGAAGCGCGCTGCTATCTCCCAATTGGGCGCCAACGCAGCCCCCTCGGCAGCTGAGGTGAGCGCGAAGGCGGACGCCGTCGTCGTCTGCGTCTTCACCGACGAACAGGTGCAACAGGTCTGTCTGGACGGCGACCTGCTCACGACCATGGCGCCCGGCTCGGCCCTGGTGGTGCACACCACCGGGAGTCCCCGCACGGTCGAGACGATCGCGGACCGGGCGACGGGTATCGACGTGGTGGATGCCCCGGTGAGCGGAGGCCCACATAACGCGGCCGCCGGCACACTGACGCTGTTCGTGGGCGGCGCGGAGGATGCGGCGACCCGACTACGCCCCGTGCTGAGCTGCTACGGCGATCCGGTTCTGCACGTCGGCCCGCTGGGCACCGGGCAGAAGGTGAAGCTGGTCAACAATGCACTGTTCGCCGCGCACATCGGATTGCTCTCCGGCTCGGTCGAGCTGGGCGCGCGTCTCGGCGTGCCGGAATCAACGCTGCTGGCCGCGCTTCCGCATGGCAGCGCGGCGAGTCGCGTGCTGGACATCGTCGCGGCGGGGGGCTCTGTTTGGTCCTTCATCGAGACGGCAGGCGAATTCGTCGGCAAGGACATTGCCGTGGTCAGGGGTATCGCCGCCGAGCTCGGCAGCGACCTGGGCGTGCTCGATGACGTCATCGATGCCGCAATAAAAGTGTGAATGGGGTGTTTTCTTCCCGTGCAGAGTGATTTACCGTTAGCGTTACAGTCAAGCCTTCCGTCGTAAAGGTTCCAGCCGCTAGCCCGCCGCTGAGGAGATGCAATGACCAAACCGAAGGTCGTCTTCGATCCGTTCTCCGAGGAGTTTTTCAATAATCCGTTCGACATATACCGACGGATGCGCGAGGAGGCGCCGCTCTACTACGACGAAGAAGAGGACTTCTACGCGCTAACCCGCCACGAGGACGTGGCGGCCGCGTTCAAAGATTTCGAGACCTACTCGTCAGCCCGTGGTTGCGACCTCGCGATGGTGCGCAAGGGCGTGCCGACAGAGCAGAAGTCGATCATCTTCATGGACCCGCCGGAGCACCGGCATATCCGCAGTCTGCTGAACAAGGCCTTCACGCCACGAGCCATTCAATCGCAGCGGGAGACCGTCGTCGAAGTGGTCGAGAAGTACCTGAGGGCCGTGGATCCCGATTACTTCGACGTCGTC
>JBOHEL010000316.1:0-6091 GCA_050700995.1 Sciscionella sp.
GGCTATAGCCGTGGAAAGTACTCACGGGCCCGCATTCCGGAGGCGGAACGATGATCGTCGGAGTCGATGTGGGGACGTCGGTGACGAAGGCGCGGCTGATCGGCGCGGACGGGCGGGGCGGCAAGCCCCACAGCGCCCGGTCGAGCCTGCTCACGGGCCAGGGTGCCGCAGTCGAGCAGGAGCTTGAGGAGGTCATCGATACCGTGGTGACGGTAGTGCGCGCCGCCGTCGCCGACGCCGAGTCGTTCGGGGAGCCGATCGAGGCGCTCGCCATCACCGGGCAGGGCGACGGGCTGTGGCTGCGGGACGGCGACGGGAACTCGGTGGGCCGCGCGATCTCCTGGATGGACGGTCGTGCCTCCGGCATTCTCGACAAGTGGACCGGCGAGGGCGTGTTGCGGCAGGTCTACCGGCTCACCGGTTCCGGAATGTTCCCCGGCTGCGCTGGCCCGCTGCTGGCGCACCTCGCCGAGCACGAACCGGACCGGCTGCGGCGCGCCGTGGTCGCCGGGTACTGCATCGACGCGATCGCGCAGCGCTTCACCGGGGCGATCACGGTGGACGCCTCGAACGCCTCGCTGCCGTTCCTTGACGTGCCAAGCCGCGGCTACAGTGAGGCCGCGTTGCGCGCCTGCGGCCTGGAATCCCAGCGGCACCTGCTCGCCGAACCCGCCAAGCCAGGTGCGCTCTTCGGTCTGACGAAAGACGCCGCCGCACAGCTCGGCCTGCCAGGCGGCCTGCCGGTCTCCTCGGGGCCGTTCGACATCCCGGCGTGCGGTTTCGGCTCCGGCATCGGCAAGCCCGGTGACGGCAACCTCATCATCGGCACCACCCTCGGATGCCAGGTCCTCACCGACGAGGTGCGGATCGAGCCCGACGCCGAACCGGCTGGTATGTGGCTCGCCACACCGTACCCGGAGAGGTACCTGCGCGTGATGCCCGCGATGGTCGGCACCGCGACACTGGACTGGGTGCTGAAGCTGCTCGGAGTGGACGTCTCGGAACTGCAGCACCTGCTGACGCGGTCCCCGCCCGGGGCCAACGGGGTCTCGGCGCTGCCGTTCCTGTCGATGTCGGGGGAGCGGGCACCGTTCGTGGACTCCCGCGCACGCGGCCAGCTCGCCGGGCTGACGGTCGGCACCAGCCGCGCCGACGTGGTGCGTGCCCTGTGCGAGGCGGTGGCGTTCTCTGCGCGGCATTGTCTGGAGACGCTTGGCTGTTCCGGCGAGGTCTCGGCGTGTGGCGGCGGGGCGCGCTCCGCGGCGTGGAGCCAGATCTTCGCCGACGTGCTCGACACCGAGCTTCACATCCCGGACGACGAGGGTGTCGGCGTGCGCGGCGCCGCCCAGGTCGCATGGGAGGCGCTCGGCGCCCCTGTCGACGTCCACGAGTGGCGGTGCGGCCGCCGCATCGTCCGGCCCGACCCGGAGGGCGTCGCACGCTATCGGCAGGGATACCGCGACTACCGGGACGCGCTCGCCGTGGCGAGGGAGGGCTGGCGGTGACGACATTTTCGGCCGCCGACCGCGACGACGTCGTGGCGACGTGCGGCAGGATGCTCGCCGACGGCCTCGTGGTCGGCACCTCTGGCAACGTGTCGCTGCGCCGCGGTGATCAGGTGCTGATCACGCCTACGGCGGTGGACTACCGCACGCTCACCTCCAGCGCACTGCCCGTCGTCGACCTCGCCGGGGACCGGGTGGCCGGTCACCTGGCCCCGACGAGCGAGCTGCCGCTGCACCTGGCGATCTACCGGGCGCACCCCGAGGCGGGTGCCCTGGTGCACACCCACGCCGTGCACGCCACCGCAGTGTCCACCTTGGCCGGCACCGTGCCTAACGTGCACTACATCCTGGCCTCGAACGGGGGGGCGGTGCGGGTTGCCAAGTACGCGACCTACGGGACTCCTGAGCTGGCGGAGTCCGCGGTCGGTGCGATGGAGGGCCGGAGCGCCTGCCTGCTCGCCAACCACGGCACCGTGACGATCGGGGAGTCCCTTGCCGCCGCATACGACCGTGCCGTGCAACTTGAGTGGGCGTGCCGGGTGTGGTTGGCGGCCACGGCCGCGGGCGACCCGCAATTGCTCTCCGGCGACGAGATGGCGCGGGTCGCGGAGAAACTGCGCGGGTACCGGCAGCCGGAAGCTGGAACACAAGATGAGGAAGAACGATGACGCGTCTGTTCGATGACCCGGCCGCTTACGCCGAGGACATGCTCGCGGGTTTCGTCGCGGCGCACCCTGAGCACGTGCGCGCCGTACCCGGCGGCGTCGTGCGGGCGCACCGGCAGCGCCGCGGCAAGGTGGCCGTGCTGACCGGCGGCGGTGCCGGGCACTACCCGGCGTTCTGCGGCGTCGTCGGGCCCGGATTCGCCGACGGCGCCGTCGTCGGGAACGTGTTCACCTCGCCGTCGGCGCAGCAGGCGTACTCGGTCGGGCGTGCCGCCGAGTCCGGAGCGGGAGTGCTGTACCTGTTCGGGAACTACGCGGGCGATGTGATGAACTTCGGGCTGGCCGCCAAGCGGCTCGGCGACGAGGGCATCCAGGCCCGCACCTTCGCCGTGACCGACGACGTCGCCAGCGCCCCGGCGTCCGATGTAAGCCGGCGTCGCGGCATCGCGGGCGACTTCACGGTGTTCAAGACGGCCTCAGCGGCGGCCGAGGAAGGCCGGTCGCTGCCCGACGTTGAAGACGTGGCGCGGCGCACCAACGACCGCACCCGCAGCCTCGGCGTGGCCTTCGCCGGATGCACGCTGCCGGGTGCCTCGGAACCGCTGTTCACGGTCGCGGACGGCACCATGGGCGTCGGGTTGGGCATCCACGGCGAGCCAGGCGTATCCGAGGCGGCCCTGCCGAGCGCCGCCGAACTGGCGCGCACCCTCGTAGACGGCCTGCTCGCCGAGGCACCACCCGATGTCGGGGACCGCGTCACAGTGATACTCAACGGCCTGGGAAGCACCAAGTACGAGGAACTGTACGTGCTGTGGGGCCACGTCTCGCGGCTGCTGGCAGGCGCCGGGCTCACCACGGTGCAGCCGGAGGTCGGTGAGCTGGTCACCAGCCTGGACATGGCGGGCTGCTCGCTCACCCTCACCTGGCTCGACGACGAGCTGGAACGGCTCTGGCGCGCCCCTGTGGACACTCCCGCCTACCGCAAGGGAACCGCTGTGGCCGACGTGGCGACCGGTACGGACACCAACCGTGCCGCACCGGAGCCCCACCCCGAACCCGCCGCGACGCTCGCGAGTGGGGATGCGGTGCGGACCGCGCGGTCCGCACTGGAGGCGCTGCGCGCGACGAGCAGGGTGCTGCACGAGCACGCCGAGGAACTCGGCAAGCTCGACGCCGTCGCGGGGGACGGCGACCACGGTCGCGGGATGTGCCGCGGCGCCGACGCCGCGCTCGCCGCCGCGGAGAAAGCGGTCGCGGAGTCCTACGCTCCCTCCTCGCTGCTGGCTGCGGCAGGTGACGCCTGGGCAGGCGAGGCTGGCGGCACATCCGGGGCGCTGTGGGGAGCGGGATTGCGTGCCTTCGGAGCCGGCCTGCCCGCGGGCTCCGCCGCGAGGCCGGCGGAGCTGGCCGCCGGGGCGGAGGCTGCCCTCGCGGCGGTGACCAAGCTGGGCAAGGCGGAGCCGGGCGATAAGACCCTCGTCGACGCGCTCGTCCCGTTCACCCGCGTGCTGCGCCGGGAGACCGACGGGGGAGCCGCGCCTGCGCGGGCGTTCGGTTCCGCGGTGTCCGAAGCGGAGAATGCGGCACGGGCCACCGCCGAGCTGACCCCCCGCATCGGCAGGGCTCGCCCGCTCGCCGAACGCAGCGTCGGCACGCCCGACCCCGGCGCGACCTCCCTCGCGCTGATATTGCGCGCCGCCTACGAGAACATGAAGGAGGACTGAGTGAGCATGGCAGGGAACCAGACGCCGTGGCGCATCGTCGTCGGCAGTGACGACGCGGGGCTGGCATACAAGGACGCGCTCAAGCGCGATCTCGACGCTGACGACCGGGTCGCCGAGCTTGTCGACGTCGGCGTCGGCTCCGAGGAGCACACCGCCTACCCGCACGTCGCGGTGAACGCGGCCAGGATGATCGCCGATGGGCGCGCGGACCGCGCGCTGCTGGTCTGCGGGACCGGGCTCGGAGTCGCGATCAGCGCGAACAAGGTGCCTGGCGTGCGTGCCGTCACCGCGCACGACAGCTACTCCGTGCAGCGCTCCGTGCTGTCGAACAACGCGCAGGTGCTCTGCTTCGGGGAACGCGTTGTCGGCCTCGAACTGGCGCGCATGCTCGCGAGCCAGTGGCTCGACTACCGGTTCGACGAGTCCTCGTCGTCCGCGAAAAAGGTCGCCGCGATCGAGTCCTACGAACCGGTGCGGTAGGGCCAGCCTCCCCATGGCAGTGCGAACGAAGGATGAATCCCGCGTTCACCACGCGGCCAAGGTGACCTCTGCACGTGTCTCCCCTGTGGGGGCGCCGTGAGCGCGGGCGAGATCTGGGTGGGCGTCGACCTCGGCACCCAGAGCGTGCGTGCGGTCGCGCTCGACGAGTCCGGTGAGTTGCTGGCCGCGGCTCGGTGCCCGCTGGACTCGTGGAGGGATTCCGGCAGGCACGAGCAGGATCCGAAGCAGTGGTGGGACGCTGCCGCGCAGGTGCTGCGTGGCATGACCGGTGAGCTCGGCGCCGCACGGGCGCGCATCCGTGCCGTCGCGACCTGCGGCACCTCCGGCACGTTCACGGTGCTCGACGCGCACGGCACCGTCGCGTCTGCTGGCGTCATGTACGACGACTCGCGTGCTGTCGGGCGCGAGGACGGGCCGGTGGACCGAGCGTCCGTGTGGCTGCGGGAGCAGCTCGGTTACCGGG
The DNA here is from genome assembly GCA_050700995.1 of Sciscionella sp. GTDB lineage: Bacteria > Actinomycetota > Actinomycetes > Mycobacteriales > Pseudonocardiaceae > JBOHEL01. The sequence goes on from JBOHEL010000316.1 coordinate 4,859, forward strand.
TGCAGCCGACGTGGGCGCTGCCTAAACTCGCCGCGCTCGTCGCGGACGGTGCGCTGCCCACCGTGGCGCGTGTCATTCACCAGCCCGATGTGATCGCCGCGTCGTTGACCGGCGGTCCCGTCGCGACGGACACGAGCAGTGCCCTCAAGAGCGGCGTCGACCCGCGCGCGGTCCGGTGGCCCGATGCGGTGCTCGCGGCCGTCGGCGAGGCTGTCTCGCTGCCCGACGTCGTGCTGCCCGGCACGGTGCTCGGCGCGGTTTCCGAATACGCCGCAGAGCGGACCGGCCTGCCGCGGGGCACTGCGGTGGTGGCGGGCGCGACCGACGGGTGCGCGGCGCAGCTCGCTTCCGGTGCGCTCGACGTCGGCGACTGGAACTGCGTCCTCGGCACGACGCTTGTGTGCAAAGGGGTCAGCCGCGAGCTGGTGCCTGATCGCGGCGGTGCCACCTACTCACACCGCAGTCCCGACGGCACCTGGCTTCCCGGCGGGGCATCGAGCACCGGTCTCGGCGTGCTGTCGGCGCTGTTCGGCGGCGCCGACCTCGACGCCCTCTCGCGCACAGGGCTGCGTGGGATGCCGCCGGTGTGCTATCCGCTGGCCGGTACGGGCGAGCGGTTCCCGTTCCTGGCACCCGGCGCCCGTGGCTTCGCGCTCTCCGGCGGGCACCGGCTGCCGATCACCGCGGCGACCAGGGACAGCCTGGGGGACTCCGCGATGCTGGGCGCGCTGCTCACCGGAGTCGCCTACACCGAGCGGCTGTGTTTCGAGGTGCTCGCCGCCACCGGGTACCCGGTGGGCGGCCGGATCCGGTTCGCGGGCGGTGCGACCCGCAACCCTCTGCTCACCGCGCTGCGCGCCAGGATGCTGGGCCGTACGGTCGAGGTGCCAGCCAATCCGGAGCCCGCTGCCGGGATGGCGATCCTGGCAGCATGGGGCTGCGCACCCGGCGCGGATACGCTCGCGGCGCGCGTCTCGCGCATGGTGCGTGTCGAGTCGGTGACTGAACCCGGCGGGACGCCCGGGTTGCCGCTCGCAGCGGACCTCGACGAGGGCTACCGGCGATTCCGGTCCGAACTGCACGCCTCCGGATGGCTGGTGCCGCCATGACGCACGACCCCACGACGCTCGTCCTAGTCCGGCACGGCGAGACACTGTGGCACGCCGACAACCGATACACCGGCGTGAGCGACATCGGTCTCACCTCGACCGGGACGCAGCAGGCCGCCGACCT
>JBOHEL010000317.1:0-6074 GCA_050700995.1 Sciscionella sp.
CCACACTGCTGGTCGAGCAGGGACACGACGTGACCGGACTGACCCGCTCTGGAGCGTCCGCGCTGCCCGAAGGTGTTGCCCGGCTCAAAGGTGATCTACGCACACCCGAATCACTGCCCAGGGCGCTCGCCGAGGTCGACGGAGTGTGCCACCTGGCCGGGCTGACCAAGGTACGCGAGTCGCGGACCGGTCCACTCGACTACTGGCGCACCAACGTCGGCGCCACCCTGACCATCCTGGACAAGCTCGCCGGCGCCCGTACCGGGCGACTGGTCCTCGCGTCCAGCTGCACGGTCTACGGCGAGCAGGCCGAGCAACCAATCAGCGAGACCGCGACCGTGGCACCGAACAGCCCGTACGCCACCAGCAAGCTCGCCGCAGACCTCGCCGCCGCAGACCTCGCCGCTACCGGAGCAATCGGAGCGATCAGCCTGCGTGCCTTTAACGTGGCCGGAGCGCTGCCCGGACACCCAGACCGCGACACAACCCGGCTCATTCCCCAACTCCTCGCCGTGCAACGGGGCCACGCGCCTGAACTGGTCGTCAACGGCGACGGCACCGCGGTCCGCGACTTCGTGCACGTGGCCGACATGGCTACCGCGTTCGCCCTCGCGCTGCACGCGTGCGAGCCGGGCACTTGGCGCGCCTACAACGTGGGCAGCGGCCACCCCAGCACCGTGCATGACGTCATCGCCACCGCCGAGTCAGTGACCGGACGACCCGTCCCACGACGGCACACCGCCGCCGCCCACGAACCGACGACACTGCTGGCCGACAGCACCCGCATCCGGTCCGAGCTGGGCTGGCGTCCCGAAAAGTCACGCCTTCACGAGATCATCTCAGACGCCTGGGCCTCCCTGAACAGCAAATAGTCGCCCGCCGAATAGTCGATTACGGAATAGTGCACAACTGACTACGCTGCGTCTACCGCCACGGTCTGAGCTGCTGTTATCTAGTCGACGTGATCAACCCGGCACGGAGCATCGCGTCAGCGCAACGGATGCGCCAGCCCTACACGGTCCCCCCGATCTGGCTGGACCAGCGGGCCCGTACCCCAAGCGCCGCCGGTCCAGCCCACCACCCTTGACCGACCTGTCGGACAACCGCCGCCCACGGCAGGCCAACCCAGACCGCGCATCGTGGAAACACGCCATGAGCGTGGATCCCGTCGGCGAGTCGGTGCACCGTACTGATCACGACGTACTGGGAAAACTTGCCGCGATTGACCACCGCCTTCACCAGATACAGACCCAGCTCAACACCATGAGCAAGTTGCCCAGACAACTCGACAAGATAAGCGCCAACCTCGAAACGCTAATCGAATCACTCCGATCAGCACCTTAGCCAGGAAGGAGCGCCGAGATGGTCGACACCTCTCCCCCTGCGCCGCCTCTCACGCCTGGGGAAGCGCTGGCCAAGCTGTTCCTGGACAACGCGGACCGGAGTTGCAACGCGGACAACGATGTCTTCGTGCAAGAGCTGCTGAAACGACGACGGGCCATCCAGGCGCTAGCCAACCCCAGCGGCCAATGACAATCCCCCGGCCAGAGGGAACGGGGTAGGCGATGACCGCAGAGCGTTCGCACCGGTTCGCCCTCACCGCTCACGATCCCGAGGGCCGTAACCGCACGATCATTTTGTGGCAGGAGGCCGATCTGGTGGACGGCATCGTCGCGCGCCGGGTGGTGGTGACGTTGGATGCCACGATGAACACCGCGACGGTGCTCACGCGTGCCGAAGCCGTCGCGGTGGCGCGGGCGATGCTGGCGGCTGCCGAGTGACCACCGACGCGGGGGATCTGCTCGCGTGGATCGTGCTCAGCCGCGTTCACGACGGTGGTGTGACCTGGCAGCACGGGGATTTCTTCGATCGGGGTGTCCTCGCACCGGATTATCTGGCTGGGCCGTTCGCCCGGCTCACTAACACCGGGTCGTTGGCGTTGGCCGACCACGATCCCACCGGGCGACAACAGGTCAGGATCACCGACGCCGGGCGCACCCGATCCGCGCAGCTCCGCAGCGCGGCCGCGAGACCACTAGACCCCGGCCGGGCCGCCGGTTGAGGGGGAGCTAACCCCCGTAACGCTCCTGAGAGGCTCCCGGCGGCCCGGCCGGTTCCAATCGATAAGACGTCGTACAAGCCAGACACACCCGTCGTGAAAGCTCTCCGGCGCGCCCGCTCGTGACACTGAAAGTGAGTTTCGAGTTACAGTGAGTTAAAGTGCGTGTGTTGCCGAACAGACCTCTAATGGATCAAGGCGCGGCCTGCGGCGGCGCTCGCACCCATCGGTAAACGCGGTCCTCACGTGGCTGTGTGACCGGAACACCCCACTGCGCGCGCTGTCACACGGCCAGCGTCCCGTGCGCCGTCACAGGCGATGCGGCTAATCGACCGGATCACGCGCAGCACTCCTCGGAACACGGCCAACGTCGGTGCAGCGCGCCGGGTCTTTCAGCGCTTGCGTGGCGGCCATATCATTGCGGCCAACGCTCTGAGGATGCCTGGGACATCCTTAGGCGACGCTCCTCGAAGCGCCAGATAGACGATGGCCACCACGCTGAGACAGATAATAGCCACGATCGACACTAGGCCCAGCGCAGGGAAGCCTCGCAACTGTGCTGCAAACCAAAACAGAATGATGGACACTGGCACGACACACTCCTAAGCGGAGACTGTGCCGAGCCCCACGGTCCCCAACTTCGGAACATGTCGTACTTCTTACCCGAGACTGAAATTTCTCTGTGTCGTTCGGGTACATCACATCCGTCGATATGACGTATCACGACCCCCATGCCCGGGCTCGGGGCCAGGACGAGGGGCGCCCCTACGTTTCGATCTCGATGCTGGATCGTATCAGGCCACAACTGGCGTGCGCATCTCGTGCCGCTGACACCCGGAGGCATAGCAGATGAGGGGCGGGGGCCCATTAGGTTGTTCGCGCGCCGTCAGCGGAACGACGCGACGAGTTCGCGCGGGCCGTTTCTCGCGTGCGCGTAGCCGCATCTCAGCGGCAGGCTCCGAGAACGGGCCGATCAGCATTCACACTGAAGAGATCACGCGAAATCGGCTGGCGAGGTGCCGCGAAGCAGAGGTGATCGGCTCGCAGGTGATGTGGCGTCATAGATACTGAGCGACTCCACCGTGGCCGGAACATGTGCCTTGGTGATGCTTGCTGAAGCTGTATTCACCGTCGACGCACCTGGCGGTCGCGCCAGGAGGTGGCGCCGCAGCCGTCGTGGGACGGGGCACGCAGACGCCGTCAGAGTTGACGTAATGGGTGCCCTCGTCGCATGAGGAGGCTGCGACCGGCGGCCCGTTTGACGAGGGAGAGGGGGCGACGGCCGGTGCCGGGGCGGCCGCTGGTGCCTTGGCGGGTGCAGCAGCATCCGCCGCCGGTGCCTTAGCGACTGCTGGTGATGCCGCTGGCGCTGAGGCAGGGGCTGCTGGCTCCTGAGCGGGTGGGGCTGCGGGGACGCGAGGGGAGACGATGACTGCGGGTGATTGCAGTGCGGGTGTACCAGCTAGCGGCGGCGTCCCGCCGTGAGAGCCGGTCGTTAACGATGGCGAGGTGGCGGCGCCGATACTGATGGCCACGATGAAGAACACAGGCGCCAGTACGAGCGCGGCGACGGAGCCGCGACGGTTGGTGGCGGAGCCCTTGCGGACGCGCCGGAACGACACGATCGCCGGGATGATCGCGACAAGGCAGAGTAGGGCGCCGAACGCCGCCGTGGGTGGGATAACCGCGAGCAAGGCGCCGAGGAGGGCGATGACGAATGTGACCCTGCCCAGGCCATTGCGCGCGGCTGGCCGCTGGTCGGCATTCATCAGATGTGCCCCTTTCCTACGTTGCTGTTCGATCCGTTGTCGTGGCTGCGCGACCCGGTGTTACGGGGCCGCGCGCAGCGCACTTGACGTTCGAGCCAGGACCGGCTTGGTGGTCAACACCGGCGGTTCCGCAGGTTGCGTGGGCGAGTATTAATAGCGCAAGCGGCAGACCTGCTCGACGGTGAGTGTCGGTTGCCGCCGAAGTTGGTGGCTTTGCCATCTGGTCTGTCGGCGTGTGTGGCGGGTCGTCATCCGATGTGGCGGAAAAGTCGCCCCCCGCCAGATCGACCGGATGCCACACGAGCCCAGCGTGCAAGGTCCGTGATCATGGTTTGTGTCCCTCGCATGCCCGTTCACGCGGGGACTCACGGGACCACCGCAATGGCGGACAGAACCTTACTGACCGTGCATCAGAGTGCTTCGCAGCTCACGCTGCGTTACTATTTGCACCTTTGCAAAGGTGGGGATCGGACCCGTCCTGATCTCCGCGCCACCATTCGGTGCGTTCGTGGGCTGGTGTGCGGTGTCGTCCGCGCCGGGGGGAAGGGTTCAGACGTAGCTGGCCGATCAGCTCGGGGGTGAGCAGCAGGCGGGCGATCTCGCGGCGGGTGCTGATGGGTGTGGTGGTCCAGCGTTGTGCGACGTCGGCGCCGGGTTCGATCAGGCCGCGCAACGCGCTGGGGGTGCTCAGCTCACGCTCGCGGGTCTCCAGGGTGGTGATCTCGGCCAGCAGGGGTGGTTCGGCCCGGACCAGGGTGGCGACGCTGACCGTTCCCGCCGCGACCGCATCGGCGAGTTGCTCATGCCGAGCCCGCGCGGCGGCGAGCCGATCCCGGACCTCGGACAGTTCGCGGTCACCGTCGTGTTCACCCGCGCGCAGAGCGTCGACCACATCAGGTTGCGCCAGGTAGTCGAGCATCACCTGCTCGGCGAGGGAGTCCAGATCGGCCTGGGTGATCCGCACGCACCCCTTCTTGCGGCACACGTATATCGGGCTGGCACCCTCGCGGTAGCCGACGTTAAGCGTTCCCTCACAGACCCCGCAACGCCCGATGAGCGACAGCAGGTGCTTGGCCCGACCAGGCCGGGTGGTCTTGCGCTCCGGTGCCCGCAGCAGCCGCTGCACCGCAAACCACTCGCCCCGGCTGACCAACCCCGGCCACCGCCCCTCATACAAGCCCTCCAGATCCACCATCCGATCCCCGCCACGACCGCCGGGGGCGTGCGAGCGCAGACCCGCATAAACCGGCTTGATCGCCAGCGAGCGCAGATGCTGCCCGGTCCACGCCACACCAGAGCGAGTCCGGATCCCTTGCTGCTGCAAATCCCGGGCGATCCCCCTAAGGCTGTGCCCCTGGATCAACCGCCGGTACAGCTCGGCGACCACCTCGGCTTCGCCCGGTTGAGGTTCCTGGGCGAGGAACACCCGCGTCTGAGGATGAAACACCCGCCGGTACCCGTACGGGATCGGCCCGTGCGGGCGACCCGCCACCGCGTTGGCCGCCGCCGCCCGCCGGCCCCGAGTGGACATCTTGGCCGACTCGTACTCACTGTCCACCGCATCTTCGAGCAGCGAACGGCGGTCCCGACCATTACCCGGCTCGTAGCACCGGCCGTGCGTGGTCACGAAGATCGACACACAGCGCTGCTCACACAACTCCACCAACCGCACCCACTCACCGACCCGGCGACTACCCCGGCTGCTCTCCCAGATCATCAACACCTGCGCACCGAACCGGTCGGCCTCCAGATCAGAGATCAACGCATCGAACCCACCCCGCACCTTGCGGGAAAACCGCGACGCACTGACCGACGCATCCCGATACGAGTCCTCACCCAACATCCAGCCCTGCTCACCCGCCACCCGGACATGATCCGCGTGCTGCTCCTCCAACGACCGAGCCCGCCCCGACCGATCCAGACTCACCCGCAAATAGTCCCGGGCACCCTTACCCCGTTTACCCTGCTCAACACCACTCAAGGCCACCATGCGACGAAGAGTACCTCTAACAAGGTGTCACCGTGGCCGCACAGCTCTGCTGTGTAGTTCGGGGCACTGAGCGCAGCTACCACCCGGTGGCCCTCTAGTTTGCTCCAGGAGTCCGCGATGAGGGGAGATGCCGGTGTCGGGACTTGGTGACCGGCTTGCCGAGCTGCACTTGCCGGACCACCGTGGCAAGTGGGTCGCGGTGGTCGTCGCCGTCCTGCTGTGCGCCGTGTTCGCGGGGATCGGCGTCGGGTTCGGC
>JBOHEL010000318.1:0-6073 GCA_050700995.1 Sciscionella sp.
GTTGGGCGTCGACCGACACAGGCGGCGACGCCACCGATGGACACGGTTCGTTCTGCACGGCCAGCTATATCGAAGCGCAGCGCGCCGGCTGCTTGCTCGCGCTTGGCAGGCTAAACCGCGCGGTCCAGATCTATGAAGCCACAGTGCCCGCGATACCACCTGTCTACCGGCGAGACCGAGGAGTAGCGCTCGCACGGCTGGCCAGCGCCTACGCGCTCGCGGGCGACCTCGAACAGTCCGCGCAGACCGCGACGGACGCACTGCACCTGGCGGAGAGTACCGGGTCTGTCCGCACCCTGCGCGAGGTTCATGTTGTCGGCCAGCGGCTCAGATCGCAGCCGCGAACGCCATCGGTGACGCGCCTGCTGGGCGAACTCGCAGAGAGTGCTCACCCGTGACAACCGATAGGGAACTGACAGCGATGCGGCGAGGCATCGCGCTGTCCGCGTTCGGTCTTGGGACCACCAGCCCCAACCCGCCAGTCGGCTGCGTCATCCTCGACACCGGTGGCCGGATCGTCGGTGAGGGTTACCACCGCCGCAAGGGCGAACCCCACGCCGAGGTCAACGCGCTGCGCGCCGCAGGCGAGCGCGCGCGCGGCGGCACCGCTGTGGTGACGTTGGAGCCGTGCAACCATCACGGTCGCACGCCGCCCTGCCGCCAGGCCCTCATCGACGCCGGAATCAGCCGCGTGCTGGTCGCCGTTCTCGATCCCACATCCCGTGAGGAAGGTGGCGCGGCCCGCCTGCGCGCGGCAGGCTTGGACGTCGAAACCGAAGTGCTTGCCGACGAGACACGCGTGGTGTTGCGCCCGTGGCTGCACGCGTTGTCGGTTGGTCGCCCCCACGTGCACGTCACGTACGCGTTGACGGAGAGCCGATACACGGAGCTGGATGCGACGGGGCTTGCGACCATGAGGTCAGCGGTCGATGCGGTCGTGCTGCCGGATGGTCAGATCGAGGAAGGCGTCCGGGACGGGCACGCACCGGATGTGTTCTCGCTGCCGCCTAGCTTTGACAGCGAGAATTCTGTTGCTGCGCTGACCGATCTGTACCAGCGAGGTGTGCGGTCCGTGCTGCTGGTCGGGCATGCCCCCGCTCTTCTTGAGGAACGCCTGGTCGACGAGCTGACCGTCTACCTGAGCCAGCAACGCGCATCGCAGGTGCAGGATGCGTCGACTGCGGCTGCACTTATCCCGTGCGGGTTCTACTGCGAATCGGTAGTGCGGACGCCTGATCACGTCCAGTTGGTGCTTCGCGATGATGCCTCGGCGTCGGAAGCGGAGAAGCGATGAACGACATGAGTCGGCGCGAGCGGCCACTCTCCGCTACCCGCGTCGGCGTGGGCGATGAGGACTTCACCGATCGCCGCCATCCACTGTCCGAAGGTGATCTGCGCTTCGGCGGGAACCGAGCCGTCCATGAGGCCCAGCACGAGGTTTGGCACGGTTCGGTTGAGCTTGGCGAGTTCGGCGAGCAGTTCCCGGTCTTCGCGGATCACTTGCGCGGCCACCGGTCGTGGCGGATCGACCACACCACCAGGCCGCCCCACAGCGCGACACCGCCGAGCAGGCACACCAGCATCTGCCACAGCATGGCTATCACGTCGCGCCTCCGAAGAATTCCCGCCCGAGTTGGATGGCACCCGGCGGCGAGGCCGCGTCGGGGAGGACCTGTCGGCCCGCATCCCGCCACCGGGTACCTGACGCCCAACGTAGGTAGGAAACCCATCGGTAACCCGAGCTGTCAGCTCGGGCAGGCCCCCGGTCCGGCGCTAGGCCAGTGGAACTCCAGCGACGGCAGCGAGCCGCGCGGCGTCACGAGCAACAGACCGGCTGCCGCGACGAACGACCATGCGCAATGCTGCCTGTGCGACGGGGCGCCTGGCGACATCCTCAGGCACAGCACGGTGTGCTTCGCGCAGTGCGCACAGTGCGGCGGCGTGGTCCCGCCTGTGCAGGTACACGCGCGCATGGTCGATGAGGAACGCGGCGCGGCGCTCGATGGACGCCGAGCACCCGAACTCCACGCGTTCGGCCAGGCGCAGCGCCTCCGTGAACTCGCCAGCTTCCGCCTCGATACTGACCGCGTGCATCGCGACGTTCGTCGGGCCGAATGCCGTCCAGCCTGCGTTGCACTCTCCGGTTCGCTCCGCCAGGGACGCGGCCTCCCGCAGGTGTTCACGCGCAGTCCACACGTCACCACGCCGAACATGCGCCACCGTGTCGAGCAGAATCAGCGATCCGTGCAGCGCAGCCGCATCGCGGTCGCATTCATTGACCAAGGTACGCAGCTCGGCTGCCGCCGTTCGGGCAACGTCGGATGCGTGCTCCGCCTGCTTATCGGCCAGCAACACATGAGCAAGGTTCCAGCGGGCCATCGCAAGCCAGCGGCGGTCATCAGCCGTTTCCGCCGCACGGACACCTCGGTCCGCCGCCAGCAATGCCAGGTCGAGTCGCCCAAACCGCTTCATGACGGTACGCAGCAGCGCATAGAGGCTCGTCGCACACCGAGCTATCTCGCGCCGGTCAGCAGATCCCGCCGCACCTTCCGCAGCCCTGGTCATCGACACGACGGCGGGCAGCAGCGGGGCGATCGCGCTGTAGCGCTGCGGCGAGGTCTGCCATATGCGCCAGGCCGACCCGATCCGCTCGCGCAGCTCCTTAACGGGCAGCTGATCGGTGGTTGCCAAAGTTTCAGTCAAGCTCCGGAACATGCGGTCGCTTGGTTCGCTCCTGCGCGGGCATTCACGGGTTTCCGGTTGCTGATCGACCAGGGCACCGACAGACGTACGCAGGACCTTTGCCAACTCCGCGAGCACCGCGACGGTAGGCAGCTTCTTGCCGCGCTCCACCTGGTAGAGGTAGTCGGCGGTGATTCCGGCGAGCTCAGCGACAACGACCTGCTTCTGCCGGTTCGCTTCCCGGTGTGTGCGTATGCGCACACCGATGCGCCGCGCCAGCCGCTCGTCCATGTCGTCGCCTCTGATCCACGTGTCGTTGCAAGCACGAATCGTACTGTCGGCAGAGCTTCACGGAGGCTGATTCGGCCCATGTCCATGTTGGTGTTGTGGGATATCGACCATACGTTGATCGAAAGTCGTGGAGTCGGCCGCGCCATGTACCAGCGCGCATTCCTCGCCGCGACAGGCAAGCCGCTGCGGGAGTTGGCCGCCGTCGCGGGCCGAACTGAACTCGACATCATGCGGGAGACCTTGCGCAGCAACGGGGTCGAGGCCACAGCGGACGCGGTAGACCGGCTCGCCGAAGAGCTTGTGGCGGCCTATGAAGACGCTCGTCCGGAATTAGTGGCACGAGGACGGCCCTTGCCAGGGGTCGTAAGCGCCCTCGCGACGGTCCCCGCGAGCGCCGACGTGCATCAGAGTGTCTTGACCGGCAATCTGCGGCAGGTCGCCCGTATCAAGCTAGAAGCATTCGGCCTTGACAAGTACCTCGATCTCGCCAGCGGTGCATACGGGGACGACGCTGCAGACCGGCCCGCACTGGTGGGCGTGGCACGCGAACGTGCCCGTTCGAACACGGGCACCTCCTATGCCGGTCAGCGAACGGTGCTCATCGGAGACACTCCCAATGACGTGCGTGCGGCGCTAGCTTCCGACGCCCGAGTGATCGCGGTCGCCACCGGCAAGAGCGGCGAAGCCGCCCTGCGCCAAGCCGGTGCCGAAGTCGTGCGCACGAGCGTCGACGCACAGTTGCTGCGAATTCTTGTGCAGTGGGCCAGAGAAGAACCTGTCCGATGAGTAACTACGAACCCGGCTATGCCGTCGTCGACACCGAGACCACGGGGCTGCGTCCCGGCTGGCACGACCGGGTGGTGGAGGTCGCCGCCGTGCACGTCTCCCCGGACGGGGAGATCACCGGGCAGTGGGACACGCTCGTCAACCCGGAGCGGGATCTCGGCCCGCAGCATATTCACCACATCACCGCCGCCGAGATCCTGCACGCTCCGACGTTCGGCGGTATCGCGGACGATCTCGCGGCCGTGCTCGCGGGTCGGGTCGTGGTGGCGCACAACCTGCGCTTCGACATCAGCTTCCTGCGCGCCGAGTACCAACGTTGCGGGCTGCCGGTACCGATCGATCAGGTTGCCGGGCTGTGCACCATGAACCTCGCCCGCCGCTACCTGCCCGGGGCGGGCCGCAGCCTCGCGGACTGCTGCGCCGCGTTCGGCATCGAGATTTCTGGCGCGCATCGCGCCAGCGCGGACGCGCACGCCGATGCCGAACTGCTGGCGGGATACCTGACACTCGACCGCGACAATCCACAGTGGACCGAAGCGCTGAGCCGTGCCGCGGCGCTGCCGTGGCCCACGATCCCGCTGGACGGCCGTGGTTGGTACCCGCGCGAGCAGGCGCGCACAACGCAGCAACACTTCCTCGCCCGGCTCGTCGAGCACCTGGCGAGCGACCCAGCCGACCCCGAGGAACACACCGTCTACCTGGCGATGCTGGATCGGGCGCTACTTGACCGCCATATCTCTGTCACCGAGGCCGAAACGCTCGTCGCGATCGCGGCGGAACTCCGCATCGGGCCGTCGACCGCCCGCCGCCTGCACCACGAGTATCTCCGCCAGCTCACGCGCCTGGCATGGGACGACGGCGTTATCACCGACGACGAGCGAGCCGACCTGTACGCCGTGGGAGCGTTGCTCGATATCGACACCACCGACGTGGACGCCACCCTCGCCGCCACCAGGAAACCTGCCGTCCCCGATGCACCGCAGGAATCCTTCACCCCGTTCTGGCTCGAACCAGGCGACCGGGTGGTGTTCACCGGGGAGATGCGGCACCCACGCGAGGAGTGGGAGCACGCCGCCGCATCGGCGGGGCTGATCCCACACCCGGCCGTCACCAAGAAGGTGAAGCTGCTCGTCGCCGCCGACCCCGACAGCCTGTCCGGCAAAGCCCGCAAGGCCCGCGACTACCGCATCCCCGTCGTCACCGAAGATACCTTCGCTCGCATGCTCGACGGGATGTTCCCATGAATGGCGCGGCTCTAATGCGGCCGGTAGACATCGGCCCGATGCTCGATGCGCAACACGGTCACGAGTTGATGAGCGTCGTCCATCCGGTAGATGATTCGGAAGGCACCTCGCCTGGCGGCATAGCGCCCAGCGAGCTGATTGCGCAGTTGCTTCCCAACTCGATGCGGGTTATCGATCAGCGCCCCGGTAAGGAACTCAATGACGGCTGTGGCGACAGCTTCAGGCACCTTGGATTCGATGTCTTTGGAGGCGGGACCAGCCACACGCAAACGGTATGGAGTCGGACTCACGACTGGCGACGCAACGCACGTACGGCATCGACACCTTCGACCACATCGCCAGCTTCCACTGCCGCCTCAGCCGCTTTGATCTCCTCGAGAGCTCCCGGAGTGCTGAGGATATCGAGGGTCTCCTCCATCGCCTCAAGATCGTTGTACCCGATCACGACGGCAGCTGGCCTGCCGTTGCGGGTGATCACGGTGCGCTCGTGCTCGCGCTCCGCCCGGTCCACGAAATCGGACAGGTGGTCACGTACAGCGCGCAACGGCTCAACGGTCATGGCCACAATTGTGCCACACTGTCGGAGCGTGCACCAACCGCTTTCGTTTTGTCCGTTTGCGGCCTACAGTGGCGAGATGGATGCGCCCGTCGTCACGCGCGTCGTTTTCCCGCCGAAACGCCCCGAGAGCCTCTCCGCCATCCTCAGCGCGCTGGGGCAGGACGGGCTGGCGCCTGTACTGCTCACGGGGGACGGAACGCGCATCGAACTGCCCGACGAGCTGTTCACCTTGCTTCGCGACGTGGTCTCGTCACTCTCCGAAGGGCTTGCGGTCACGGTCGCGCCCCAGCACACCACACTGACGACGACCGAGGCGGCGGCGCTCCTCGGGGTGTCAAGGCCGACACTTGTCCGGCTGCTGGAGGCCGGTGGTATTCCCTACGAGCAGCCGTCCAGACACCGCAAGGTCCGGTTGACCGACGTGCTCGCGTACCAGGACCGTATGCGGCGGGCACGGTCAGTCGGGCTCGACGAGATGGTCCGAGAGTCCGAAGCCGCTGGTGTCTACGAC
>JBOHEL010000319.1:0-6027 GCA_050700995.1 Sciscionella sp.
CGCCAGCACGGACAGTCAATCGTCTAGAACATACGGTAATCACGGATGGGTTGGCGCGGGCCGAAGCGCGGCCGGGTGAAGCCGGTGGCTTCCAAGTACCGCACCACGCGCTGCCGCTGTGGCGCATACGGCGCGAGCGCGTCGAGCATGCCCTCGTCATCGGTGGCCCTACCGAGCAACGCCATCCCGACAACACCGGGGATGTGGTAATCCCCGACACTCACCGCATCGGGATCACCCCACGCCCGTTGCGCCACCTCTGCGGCCGTCCACACACCGATCCCCGGCACCCGCCGCAGCAGCGCCCTACCGTCAGTGCCACGCAGCGTCACCGCTCGCTCGAGCCGGGAAGCCACCGCCGCCGCGGCGAGAAGCGTTCGCCTGCGGGCACCGTCCACCCCGGCTCGATGCCATTCCCAGTCGGCGATGGCCCGCACCGCGTCCGCGGAGGGCGGCACATACATGCCGTCCGGCGCAATACCCGGGGCGGGCGTGCCGAACCGCCTGCAAAGCTCCCGCCAAGAACGGCGCGCTTCGTACCCTGTCACCTTCTGCTCCAGTACCGCGCCAAGCAGCACGTCCCACACCCGACCGCAGGCGCCGAGGCGCAGGCCTGGCATCCGCCGCCGCGCCCTCGCGACGACCTCATGGTGCGCCACGAAACCTGTGTCATCGTCCCGGCCGCCGAGCAAGGCAGGCAGGCGTTCCAAGCTCCATTCCGCACCCGGCCCCCAAGCGCGTGCCAGGATGTCCTCGCCGTCGCGACGCAATGTCAACGTGACGGCCCCCTCCGAAGTGTTCGCAGCCAGCCACGGCACGCCCCCCTCCGCCAACTGGTACGCCGGATCGCCACGCCCGCGCCGCAGCGGCGCCAACACCAATGGGAGGTCCACTACGAACGGTGACCGCCACCGTCGCTCTCCGCAACACTGCCGGATGGCGCTCATGCGTCCGTAGAGAATCGCAAGGCACCGTCGGGCAGTGCGACGCCGGGCCACAACCGCACTCCGTCCAGCAGTTCACAGCGGGCACCGACGACAGCGCCGTCGCCGATCACCGCGTGGCGCACCACAGTGCCAGCCCCGATCCGCGCACCGGCGCCGATCACGGAACGCTCGATGACCGCGCCGTCGGCAACCACGGCACCGTCGAAGAGCACCGCGCCGTCCAACCTCACGTCGGCACCGACCCGGCAGCCGGAACCGACGGTGGAACCTCCGGTGATCAGCGCGCCGCGCGCGACCTCGGCACCTGGCAGCACTATCGCCTTCCCCGCGGCGCCCGGCAGTGCCCGCGAGGGCGCCACCCCCCGCACCAGGTCGGAGGATCCACGCACGAATGCCTCGGGAGTGCCCAGATCCAGCCAGTAGCTACTGTCCACGTACCCGTGCACCCTCGCACCCGAATCCAGCAGTCCGGGAAACGTCTCCCGCTCCACCGACACCCTGCGACCGGTAGGAATTGCCGCTACGACCTCCCTGCGGAAGACGTAACAACCCGCGTTGATCTGATTCGTCGGCGGGTCCTCGGCCTTCTCGAGGAACGCCGTCACCGTGCCGTCGGCCTCGGTCGGCACACAACCGAACCGGCTCGGGTCGCTGACCTTGACCAGGTGCAGCGTCACGTCCGCCATGGCCTGACGGTGGGTATCCACCAGCTCGCCGATATCGACCCCGGACAGCACGTCGCCGTTGAAGATCAGCGTGTCAGGTGCGCGGAGGTGGTCGGCCACGTTCCGGATGGCCCCCCCGGTGTCCAGCGGGTCCGTCTCGATCACGTACTCCATCGCAAGCCCGAGGGCGGAGCCGTCACCGAAGTGCCGCGAGAAGACCTCGGCCTGGTAGGAGGTGCCGAGTACGACGTGGGTGATCCCTGCTGCGCGGATCCTGGATAGCAGGTGTGTCAGGAACGGCACACCCGCAGTGGGCAACATCGGCTTCGGCGCGGACAGCGTCAGCGGACGTAGCCTGGTGCCTTTGCCTCCGACCAGCACTACGGCATCCACATCGGAAACGGGTGATGTGATCACGGGATCCCGCCAGAGTCCGGTCTCCGACATGCCGGATTACCTCCTGTGATGACGGCGCGCGTATGAGGGAATAGTCTTAACACTGCGGCCTGCAAGCCTGGGCAGCGGACCCGTCGGGGCGCGGGGGCGGAACCGGTCGACGGCCGGTTCCGTGGTTTTGAGGACGCAGGGAACGCTGATGCTGCCGCCGGGCAGCCGGGAACTCAAGAGGTGGTCGGCATGGATCCCCGCGACAGAGCAGACGCCATGCTCGCACGCGCCCGCGCACGCCGTGGGTACATCGTGACGCCGGAGGACGCGGTGTCGCCGATGGACGCCGCGAACACCTTGCAGATCCCGAGGTCGGTGGTGGCCGCGGCGGATCATCCGCCCGATGTCGAACGCACCACGTCCATCCCCGCGCCTGCGCCGCGTGGCGAGGTCCCGCAGGCGCCCGCCGCGACCGAACCACCGTCTACCGAGGTCACCCAGCCCCTGCCCACGCAGGAGCCTGCGGGACGCCCTGTCGACGGCATGGTGCCTACGGTGCAGGAAGCTCAGGCGGGCCGCAGGACACTCTCGCAGCGGCTCGGCGGTGAGTAGGGGCTATCCGCCACGGGTCTCCAACTTCAGCCGCAGCGCCAAACCCACCTTGATCGCCAGCAGCAGCGGCAGCCACTGCGGGCCGCGATGCCGGTCGGCGAGGTAGCGGTAAGCGCTGTCGTGGTGGGCGGCCAGCATCTTCGCGGATGCTTGCTCGGTCGCGTGCCCGCCGATGTGGGTGATCTCCGCCAGCGGCGCGTAGACATTGCGCCAGCCCGCGCGTCCCAACCGGTCGCCGAGGTCGACGTCCTCGAAGTACATGAAATAGCGCTCGTCGAAGCCGCCGACCGCTTCGAACGCCTCCCGTCGCAGCAGCAGGCAGGAGCCCGAAAGCCAGCCCGCGGCACGCTCGCAGACCGAACCCTCCTGACGGTAGGAGCGCGTCCACGGGTTGCCCGGCCACACCTTGCCGAGCAGCGCGTGCCCGATGCCGCGTCCCAGCGAGGGCAGCAGCCTTGCCGACGGGTAGATCTCACCCCCTCGATCCCGGATCAGCGGGCCGAAGGAAGCGCCGTGTGGCCACCGTTGGGTGGCTTCGAGCAGCGTGTCAAGCGAGCCCGCGGACCACTCGACGTCCGGGTTGGCGATCACCACCCAGCCGTACTCGGGCCCGAGTTCCGCGACCCCACGATTGGCTCCGCCGCCGTAGCCGAGGTTGCCGCCGGTGGGAACCAGCCGCACGTTGTCACGCTCGGCGGCCTTCTCGGGTGCGCCGTCGGTCGAGCCGTTGTCGGCAAGCACCACGTGCACGTCACGGCTGGTCGCTTCGGCCAGCGTGTCGCAGAATCGCGGCAGCGTCTCGCCGGGCGAGTAGGTCACGGCGACCACAGCGAGCCCGTCGCCGTAGCTGCCCGCCGCAGAACGCGCCGCCGCGCCAGGTATCGATTCCGTCACGGTCGGCCATTGTGCCCGCTACGATTTTCCCGCTGAAAGTGGCTCTTGTGTACTTGAGCGTACTGAAAGTGGCGTTCGTGCCCCTCTTTGGAACAAGAGCCACTTTCAGCAGCGGCCGCGGCGGCGGATGAAGTGGGCGCGCGAGTATGCGGCGCGGTGCTGTTCCGCGCTCGCCGCCCAGGAGAACTCCTTCGCACGCAGCTCGGCACCCGCCGACAGAGCCGCCCGGCGGGCCGGATCATCCAACAGCGCGGTGAGCCCCGCCGCGATATCGCCTGCACCGACACCGCAGTACGCGACGTCGTCACCACCGACCTCAGGCAACGCGAGCCGCCCTGTGGTCAGCACCGGTGCCCCGCAGGCCATCGCCTCGAGCACCGGCAGCCCGAACCCCTCGCCGAGGCTGGGATAGGCCACCAGTACCGCCCCACCAAGGAACCCTGCCAGGTTCTCGTATGCCAGGTAGCCTGCCCGAATGACGCGGTAGCGGTGCGGCACCGTCGCCAGTGCGCGCTCGACCTGCCCGTCCCAGCCCGGCTGGCCCGCGAGCACCAGTGCGGGAGGCCGCGAGCGCTCCCGGCACGCCAGCGCGTATCCACGCAGCAGCGCGGGTACGTTCTTGCGTGGCTCAAGTGCGCCGAGGAACGCTATGTAGTCGCCATCGCCGAGCGCCAGGTCCTCCCGCGCCGCGCCGACCTCCTCCGGCGAGGGCCGGTGAAAGCGCTCGGTGTCCACGCCGTGGGGAGCGACCACCAAGCCGTAACGGTTGGCCCCTGCCACCCGCACCAATTCGTCGGCGGTCGCCACGCTCGGCGTCACGCACAGCTCGGCCCGCGCGAGCGCTGCCCTCGTCCACCCCCGGAAAAACCGGGCCTTCACCGACGAATGCAGCACCGCGTCGGTGAAGAACGTCGCATCGTGCAACGTCACAACCGATGCCACCGGATTCGTCAGCGCGGTGGTGTAATGCGGGGAATGCAGCACGTCCACACCTAGCCTTCGCACCAACCTCGGCAGCGTGCTCTGCTCCCATGTCAACCGCGCGGTCCTGGTAGCGACCACATCGGTGGCCACCACGATCCGCGCGCCCGGCGCGCTTTCGGAGTACAGCCGCGCGTCCTTCGGCTGGCACACAACGCTGAGTGCGGCGCCATCGGCATACAGCGCCGCGACCAGCGCATCGACGTATCGGCCGACGCCACCGCGGTCCGCGGGCACAGCGGTGGCGTCGATCAGCACACGAGGGTCGCCAGTTGACACGGGGTGAAGGGTATTACCCGATCCTGAACGATTTAACCGGAATGGGGAAATCGGCGGCGCAGGTAACACCGGACGTGGACCTCCCAGGTGGCAGCCGCTGCCGCATCCCAGGTAAACCGCGCCGCTCTGGCTCTCCCCGCTGCCACCCTGCGGCCGCTCGCCGCGGGTTCGGCGAGCACCGAGCGCAACGCCCGCGCCAGCGCCGCCGCGTCACCGCGGGGCACCGCCAATCCGCTGCCACCAGCCACCTCCACCAGCGCGGGCGCGTCGGAGTGCACCACCGGAACCCCAGCCGCCATCCCTTCCAGCAGCGGTAGGCCGAACCCCTCAGCCAGGCTGGGCACCGCGAGCGCCGCGGCCCGCCGCAGTGTCACCGCCAGTTGCCGATCCGTCAGCCTGCCCAGCACCCGCAGGCGTGACACGGGCAGCCCGCACCGGATGGCGATCTCCGCAAGCCGCACTCCGCCCCAGCCCTGCGGGCCAGCGACCACCAGCGGCACGTCGGGCCCTGCCGGCATGCTCATCGCCTTGATGAGGACGTCGAGCCCCTTGCGCGGCTCCACCGTTCCCACCGCGAGCACGTACCGGTCGGGTAGTGCCAGCCGCTCCGCGATGCCCTCGCTGTCCGCCGCAGGCGCGGCCACCGCGGCCGACACACCGTGACCGATCACCTCGACCGGCGCGGCACCTGGCAGGTACCCGCGCAGCTCCGACGCCACCGCCCCGGTCGGCACCACCACAGCGTCCGCCCGCCGCATCGCGCGCCCGATCGCCCTTCGGTGCCAGGACGCGCCCCTCGCGGTCAGCGTCTCCGGATGGGTCCACGGCACGGTGTCATGAACTGTCACCACGAGGCCGCGCCCGCGCGGCGGGGCCAACGGGGTCGGCGCGTGCACGCTGTCACCACCCAGCAACGGCGGCAGCCCGCGATCCCATGCCGTGATCAGCGCCCTTGGCGGCAGCCGCAGCACCCTCGGGCCCGCCACGCCGTCGATCCTGGCAGCCTCGACGTCGCGATGCCTCGCCACCACACCGGTCACCGTCCAACCCATCGGCGCGGTACGTGCCAGCGCGGCCGCGAGCTGCCCGGTGTAACGACCGGTGCCGCCGGGGACGGCGGCCAGCAGCTGCTCGGCGAGCACGACGAGTTCAGGCACAGCGCCGAACTGTACTGTTCGCTGGTGCGCACGACGGTTGTGGTGATCACCTGGCGGGGGCGCCGATACCTGCGAGAGTGCCTTACGGCGCTCGCAGCCCAGGAC